>DATCFW010000037.1:0-30751 GCA_036509295.1 Solirubrobacteraceae bacterium
GAGATCTCGGATCGCACGTACGTCCTGGGCGGCGGCCAGCTGCGGATGGAGGGCAGTCCCGCCGAGCTGTCAGCGAGCCCGGAGTTCGTGGACTCGTTCCTGGGCGGCGGCCGCCCCGTCTCCTGACCCTCATGCGCCGGCGCCCGCGCCGCCGCGCGGAGGCGGCTTGCCTCTACGCGGCGGGCCGGCGGCACGCCGCCGCTGGAAGGGGGCGCTCCTCCCGGCGGCGGGCGGCGTCGCGCCGTTTGGGACGGCTACCGGGTCAGCACGGCGCCGTCTTGGAGACCGTGGCCGTCTCGGTGGAGGCGCCCGGAATCGTCGATGTGAAGGTCGCCGAGTAGGGGCGCTTGTGGCCCATGCAGCCGATCGACGAGCTGATCGCCACCGTCCGGCCGTGGACCTTCCGGGTCTGCTTGAAGTACGTCAGGTGCTCTGATTCGAGCGATCCGACGAGACCCGGCACGGGGTAGTTGATGTAGTTGGGGGTCGCGACCCGGAACACGAGGTACTTGCCGACCTCCCGGTACGTCGCCGGATACGGCCCGGTGGAGCCGGTCTTCAGCGCGCCACCCAGGCACTGATGCGCCGCGGTGTCGACGAAGAAGAAGGTGAGCTTGCCCGGGCCGCTGTTCCACACGTCGAGTTGGGGGTCACACGCCTGGCCGGGCGCCTTGAAGTCAGTGGCCGAGCCCAACGTCGCGGTGATGTAGCCGGTGGCCACCTCAGAGCCCTTGGGGCAGACGGTGTCGTTCTTGGCGTTGGCGATCTGCGCCAGCGAGCAGGTCGGGAAGTCCCGGCCATCCTCGACGAGGCCGTAGATCTTCGTGCTGATCACCTTCTGCACGCCGGCGCGGTTGCCGTTGGTCCCGGCGGCCGCGACGGTTTCGGTGTAGCCGATCGGCACCGGCTTGGCCCGCGTGCCGGCCTGCCGGGACGTGAAGCTCATGTGCGCGCTGTAGGTGTTGATCGCCGCGTACGCGGTCGCCGCGAGGACGAGGACTGCCACTGCCGTGACTGCTGTCAACCGTCTCAACTGCTCCTCCTTCGTTGGTGTGCGTCGGACGTCAGCCGGCGAGCGAAATCGACCACCGGCGGCGCCGCTCCGTCAAAGCTGCGGCCGCGCGCGTTCTTGCGCAGCGTGCGCAGGATCACGTGATCGACGAAGCGCCGGGGGGCGAATCGGGACAGCGCCACGGTGAACATCCCGGTGCGGGTGGTGACGATGTCCCGCGGCGCCGGATCGGCGAGGGCGCCCCGGGTGAGCGCGCGGACGGCGTCTTCGATGCGCTCGGGCGGTGAGGACCCCTCGAGGGTGAGGCCGAACTCGATCGAGTCTCGGTGGATCGGGGTGCGGATGTACCCCGGGTAGACGGTGGTCACCGTGATCGCGTCACCGTGCTCGAGCCGCAGGGCGCCGGAGTAGGCAACCACGCCGTGTTTGCTCATCGCGTACGCGGGGGCGAACGGCAACGCCACGAACGCCATCCCCGACGCCACGTTGACCACGCGTCCGCGCGACTCGCGCAGCGCCGGCAGGGCCGCGCCGGTGACCCGCCAGGGGCCGAGCAGATTGACGTCGATGACGGCCAGCGCCCGGTCGTCGGGCGGCAGTCCGGCGCTCTGCGGGGTGGCGAGGCCGGCGCAGTTGATGAGTACGTCGAGCCCGCCGAACCGCGACACGGCGTCGGCCACCGCCGCGTCCACCGAGGATTGATCGCGCACGTCGCAGCGGATGAGATCGGGTCCGGAGGCGTGGAGGTCGAGGCCGACCACCCGGCAGCCGACGCGCTGGAGCTCGGCCATCGTGGCGGCGCCGATCCCACTGGCGGCGCCGGTGATGACGATCCGTCGCCCGGTCATGCGCCCACCAGCGCCGGGCGTGGCGCCGTCAGGGCGTACGCGTCGCGGTCAAAGCGAGCGCAGCGCCGACGGAAGCGCCAGGTCCAGTCGGGCCACAGCGTCGCGTTGCGACCGGTGGCATCAATGTAGAAACTGGCGCAACCGCCGGTGTCCCAGACGGTGCCTCGCAGGCGGGCGTCGACGTCGGCGTTGAAGCTGGCGTGCGCCTGGGCTGAGACCTCGAGCGTGGCCGCGCCGGTCGCGTCGAGGTGGGCCACCGCGCGACGCACGTGCTCGATCTGGGACTCGATCATGTAGACCATCGAGCCGTGCCCGAGTCCGGTGTTGGGGCCGAGCAGCATGAAGAAGTTGGGGAACCCGGGCAGCGCGGTGCCGAGGTAGGCGCGCGGACTGCCGGCCCAGATGTCGGCGAGCCGGCGGCCGTCGCGACCGTGCATGACGTCGGCGATCGGCGGATCGGTGACGTGGAATCCGGTGCCGAAAATGATCGCGTCCACGTCGCGCTCCACGCCGTCGCCGCCGACCACCGAATGCGCGCCCACCCGGACCAGGCCGCCGGTGACGAGCTGCACGTTGTCGGCGGCCAGGGCGCGATACCACCGGTTGGAGGGGACGATCCGCTTGCAGCCGATCGTGTAGTCGGGCGTCACCTGGGCGAGCAGGGCCGGGTCGGAGATCTGCGTGGCCATGTGCGACCGCGCGAGGCGCTCGAGTGCGCCCATCAGCCGTGGCTGCTTGGCGAAGCCGAGCACGAGCAGCTCGCGACTGGCATACACGCCGGCCCTGACCGCCCGCTGGGCGATGGGGGCTCGCCGATACAGCGCGCGCTCGCGCTCGGCGATCGGCCGGTTGCCATGGGGCATCACCCACGGAGCGGTGCGCTGCATGACGTACAGCCGTGCGACGTCGCGGGCGATCTCGGGCACGTACTGGATCGCGGACGCGCCGGTCCCGATCGACGCCACCCGCTTGCCGCGCAGGTCGTAGTCGTGGTCCCACTGCGCCGAGTGCATCGCCGTGCCCTCGAAGCGGTCCAGGCCGGGCACGTCGGGGAGCTTGGGCTCGGTGAGCGGCCCCGTGGCGCTGACCAGGACGTCCGCGGAGTACCGACCCCGGCTGGTGTCGAGCTCCCACCGCTGATCGGCCTCGCGCCACGTGGCGGTGAGTAGCTCGACGCCGGTGCGCAGGTGCGGCCGGATTCCGAACTCGCTCGCGCAGCGGCGCAGGTAGTCCCGGATCTCGTCGCGCGGGGAGTAGGTGTGCGACCAGTTCGGGTTGGGCGCGAAGCTGAACGAGTACAGGTGCGACGGGATGTCGCAGGTGCAGCCCGGGTAGGAGTTGTGGTGCCACGCGCCGCCGACGTCGGGCGCCCGCTCGAGCACGACGAAGTCCTCGACGCCGTGGCGCTTGAGTCCGATCGCCATCCCCAGACCGGAGAACCCGCCACCGACGATCACCACCCTCGCGTGCACCGTTTCCATCCCTCCTCGTCCTCCAACGTGGTACGCCCACCACTACTAACGCTACTGTAAGTAACGGTAGCGTAACATGCCCCACGAAATGCCAGGCACGTCATCCGTCCGGGGCTCATCGCGCATGTCAGCGCCCGAGCGCCGAGAGCAGCTGCTCGACGTGACCACGGCGCTGGCGCTGGCGCGCGGCTTCCACGACGTGTCGATCGAGGCGGTGGCGCGGGACGCCGGCATCACCCGGGCGCTTGTCTATCAGCACTTCGGCGATCTGCCCGCACTGCTCGAGGCGGTCGTCGCGCGCGAGATGGCCCGGGCCCTGTCGCAGGTATCGGAGACGACGCTCACCGACCTGCGCGAGGGCGATCCGCGGGAGCTGATGCTCGACAGCCTGCGGGCCTTCCTCACGGCGGTGCGCGATCACCCCCGGACGTGGCGCCTCGTCCTCCTGCCCCCCGAGGGCGCGCCGCCCAGCCTGCGGACGAGCATCGCCCGCGGGCGCGCGCGGGTGTTGGGGCAACTGGCCACGGCGGTGCGTCCGGTGCTGGCGCCCGGCCGGGAGTCCCGCCACGCCGAGCTGACCGCGAGCATCCTGTCGGCGATCTCCGATGAGTACGCGCGGCTGGTGTTGACCGACCCGGTCCGCTACACGCCCGACCGGCTGCTGCGTCACGCCCGGTGGCTGCTCCAGCACCCGGCGCTCGAGTCGCCCCCGCCGCGTCCATAGCGCCGGCGCCGGCCCGCGGCTCGGGCCGGACGCGTCGGTGGGGCAGAATGGACGGCGTGCCGATCACCTCCCGCATCTTCGGCGAGCGCGGCAAGCGCCGCGCCGAGTCACTCGGAATCGACCCGGCCCGCCTGCCGCCGGGGCAGTCCCCGACCGTCAAGTGGCCGGTGCTCAGCCTCGGGGATACACCCCGGGTGAGCACCGATCAGTGGCTGCTGTCAGTCGATGGCGCGGTGCGCGAGCCCTACGTCGTGGCCTGGGATGAGTTCAACGACGTCGCCCGGACCGATTGGGACGGGGACATCCACTGCGTCACCCGCTGGTCCAAGTTCAACATGCGCTGGCGCGGCGCCGACGTGCGAGTGCTTATCGAGCGAGCCTCCCCGGCGCCGGAGGCGACCCATCTGCTCGCCCACTGCCACGGCGGCTATACCACGAACATGCCCCTGTCAGACGTGATGGAGCACCCGGCGCTGATCGCGCATGAGGCGGACGGATCGCCGCTGGAGCCCGACCACGGCGGCCCGGCGCGCCTGCTGGTGCCCCACCTGTACCTGTGGAAGTCGGCCAAGTGGATCCGCCGGCTCGAGCTGCTTGACCATGACGAGCTCGGCTTCTGGGAGCGCAACGGCTATCACCACCGCGGCGATCCGTGGCGGGAGGAGCGCTACAGCGTCGATGACTACGTCGCCCGGACGCTGCGCCGGCGCGTCCGCGAGGACGCCCGCGGTCAGACGTCCCGGTAGCGCGCGTCGACGGGGCCGGCCGCCCCATCCGCGAACCGGACCGCCGGGCTCACGCACCGGGCGCGCGAACCGGACCGCCGGGCTCACGCACCGGGCGCGCGGCGCCGCGTCAGGCCAGGTCGGTCGCCCCCCGCGGGCGCGGGCCCCATGGGTAGTCGCCCAGGGTGTCCAGGAACGCCCGGGTGAGCGGCGTCCACCGTCCGCGCGTGTAGGCGCAGACAACGCGGATTGGTCGCGCGGAGGCCGGCCGAGCGAGGTGCTGGATCGCCGACGGGATGACGTGCTCGGGGACGAGCGCCGGCCCGATCCCGGCGGCGGCGAACACCGGCGCCGCCGACACCTGGCTCGTGCGCACCGCCACCCGCGGGCTGAAGCCGGCCGCGGCGCAGCACAGGTCCACCACCTCGGCCAGGCCGTGTCCTCGCGCGAAGTGCACCCAGCGGCGGTCGGCCAGCTCGGCGAGCTCGACGGCCGCGCCGTCGAGCAGCAGATCACCGTCGGGGAGCACGACGACGAACTCCTCCCAGCCGAGTCGCTGAACCTCACCGGGCCAGCGGTCAGGTAGGGACCCGACGGCGATGTCGCCGGCGCCGTCGCGCACTGCCTGGTCGAGCGCCCGGCGGTGGGGGAACTCCAGCAGGCTGACCTCGATCTCCGGGTGGCGTCCCTGCCAGTCGCGCAGGACGGCGGGGAGGATGCCGAGCGCGGCCGATGTCGTCACTGCCACCTCGAGCTGGCCGGCCTCGAGCTCGAGCGCGCGGCGCACCGAGCGGCGGGCTCGCTCGGCGTGCATGAGCGCCGAACGGGCCTCGGGCAGCAACTCCTGGCCGCCGGCGGTCAAGCGAACCCCGCGCGGCAGCCGCTCGAGCAGCGCACCGCCGAGCTCGCGCTCCAGCGACCGGATCTGCTGGGAGAGCGACGGCTGGGACACGAGCAGCTCCTCGGCCGCCGCGGTGAGCGAGCCGTGCTCGGCGATGGCGACGAAGTACTCGAGCTGACGAAGGTTCACGACATAAGTATTGCCTATCTTGAAAGACGCGATTAGGTCTTTGTGCCTATGCCGCACAAGGTCGACAATGGAATGACGAGAGAGAAGACATCAGAGGGTTCACACCGAGAACCAAGGACTGACATCAATGACCCATCCGCACACCGAAACTCATTCCAGCCGCCACCTGCAGACGGCGCTGGACCATGCCAGCCGGCTGTCAGAGCCGGGCACACCCCGGCCGCTCACGCCGAGCTGGTCGGCCCAGGCCGCCCACGTCGGCGACATGTCCGTGCTGCTGCTGGCGCTGCGCAGCTGACGACGTCAGCGGGGCTCACCGCGCAGCTTGGCGGCGAGCTCGTCGATCAGGTCGGCGACGCGATGGGCGGCCGGTGACTTTCGCGCTTCGCCGACGCGGTCAGACAGCTCGGCGGCGGCATCGTCGAGGATCTTCGTGAAGCTGTCGTCGGTCGAGATGTAGCCGAGGTCATGGTCGGAGGCGCGCGGCCCGCCGTCGGTGGCCATCTCCCGCACGTCGCGCAGCGTCTGCTCCTGGGCCCGGCGGGCGTCGCGGACGGCGCGCTCGCGCGCGTCGCGGGCATCCCTGAGCTCGCGTTCCATCGCGGCGAGGCGGGCTTCGAGATCCGGGTCCCCCGACCTGCCCCCCGCGCCGGCCCCGGCCCGGGCACCTGCCCGGGCCCCGGCCGTCGGAGCCTGAGTCCCGGCTGACCTGGGTGTGCCGGCCCCGGTGGGCCGCGGCGCCGATCCGCCGCGATCGCGCAACCGGCGGACCGCCGCGTACGCCTCCTGCACCGCCTCGAACCGGCGGGCCGACTCCGGCGAGCCGCCGTTGTGATCCGGGTGATGGAGCTGGACGAGCCGCCGGTAGGCCGCGCGCAGCTCGGCCTCGGACGCCGAGGTCCTGACACCAAGGGTCTGATAGGGGTCCGGGGCGGCGATCTCGATAGGGTATCCGCGAGGGATGTCCGAGACCGATCGTCACAGCGCGGCGACGTCGCCGGAGCAGCTCACCGCCGACGTGCTGGCGAGCTTTGACGGCTGCACCGACGATCGTCTGCGCGAGCTGATGCAGGCGCTCGTCCGTCACCTCCACGGGTTCGTCCGCGAGGTCACGCTGTCCCCCGACGAGTGGACGCGGACGATCCAGACGCTCACCCGGACCGGGGACATCACCGACGCGCACCGCCAGGAGTTTGTGCTGTGGTCAGACTCGCTCGGGGTCTCCATGCTCGTCGACGCCATCGAGAACCCGCTCCCCGCGGGCGCGACCGAGTCCACCGTCCTCGGGCCGTTCTACGTGCCCGGCTCACCGCTGCGCGACTTCGGCGCCACCATCGCCCAGGAGGGCGACGCCGGGGTGCCGGCGCTCGTCCACGGGCGGGTGCTCGACACCGCCGGGGCGCCGATCACTGGCGCCGAGCTCGACGTGTGGCAGAACGGCGCCGATCGGCTCTACGCCGTGCAGCGACCCGAGGCGCCCGAGGATCATCTCCGCGGCCGCTTCCTCACGCGTGAGGACGGAACGTACGCGTTCGTGGCGGTGCGGCCGGTGCCGTACCCGATTCCCGATGACGGGCCGGTCGGCGACATGCTGCAACGAACCGGTCGCCACCCGTGGCGCCCCGCCCACATCCACATGATCGTCCGCGCCGACGGCTACCGGGCGCTCACGACCCACGTCTTCGATCGGGCCAGCGAGTATCTGGACTCCGATGCCGTCTTCGCCGTCAAGCCATCGTTGACGCGCGTGTTCATCACCCACGGGCCCGACGACCCCGATACGCCGGACGGCATCACCGCCGAGTGGGTGTCGGTCCGCAACGACCTCATCCTCGCGCGCGCCGCCGGGGGCTAGTCCGACCGTTGGACTCATCGCCGCAGCAGGTCTCGTTCCGGGGCGCCGCGGTGCGGCTCGTCCTGCCGGCGGCGACGACCCGTCGGGTCCGGATCGTCGTGGTCCGCCGCGGGCACGAGTAGCGCGCCGCCGGATCCCGCAACGTCAGGTCCCGCTCGGCCCGAACCTCTCGGTCCGGATCCGCTGGGGTTCGTGGCCGAGCTGCACCATCGTCGCGGCGGCGGTCTCGACGAAGCCGTTGGGCCCGCAGATGTAGATGAGCGGGCGATCGGCCGGTGCCCAGCAGACCTCCGCGAGCAGCGCGCGGTCGATCCGGCCGCGGTGGCCATCCCAGTCCGCCGGCCAGGCGCGAGTGAGCGTGAACTCGACCGTCGGGCTGTCCGAGCCGCCGTCCCCGAGCCGCCGTAGCTCGTCGCGGTAGATCACCTCCTCCCACGCGCGCGAGGAGTAGAGCAGCCGCACCGGCACCGAGTCCGCCGCGGCGGCGTGGTGGCGCAGCATCGATCGCAGCGGCACGACCCCGGAGCCGCCGGCGAGCAACATCAGCGGCCCGCCGAGCGAGCCGTCCCAGGCGAAGTAGCCACCGATCGGGCCGCGTAGCTCAAGCTCGTCGCCGGCCCGCAGCTCGTCGAGCAGGTAGGGGGACACCTCGCCGTCGGCGATCCGTTCGACGGTCAGCGCCAGGTGGGGGTCTTCGGGGGCCGAGGCGATTGAGTAGCTGCGCTGCGCCTGGTAGCCGTCCTCGGCGGTCAGTCGGACGTCGATGTGCTGGCCGGCACGGTACCCGGGCCAGTCGGGCGCCTCCAGCACGATTGTCGTCGCCTGGGGCGTCTCCTCGACGAGCTCGAGTACCCGCGTGACCTGCCAGCTCAGTCGCCCTGGTAGCGCTGCTCCAGCCATGGGTCTCCGTGGTTGTGGTAGCCGTAGCCCTCCCAGAACCCAGGTTCGTCGTCCTCCGTCAGGGTCAATCCGCGGACCCACTTGGCGCTCTTCCAGAAGTACAGGTGCGGGACGAGCAGGCGAGCCGGGCCGCCGTGCTCGGCCTCCAGGGGCTCGCCGCCGAACTCGTAGGCGACCCAGGCCCGGCCACCGGTCACGTCGGCCAGAGCCAGGTTGGTCGTGTATCCCCCGTCCGACCAGGCGGTGAGATACCGAGCCTCGCTCACGACGCCGGCCAGCAGGGCGTCGATCGGCACCCCCCGCCAGCTCGTGTCGAGCTTGGACCACTTCGTCACGCAGTGGATGTCGGTGGTGAACGTCTCCGCGGGCAGGTCAATGAACTCCGTCCACGACCAGGCGGGACGCTCGTCGATCGCGCCGTCGATCGCGAAGCTCCACTCGTCGAGCGGTGTGTGCGGTGTCGGGCCCGCCGACAACACCGGGAAGTCCGGCGTGAGGTACTGACCCGGCGGAATGCGAGACGCGTCGGCGACGGGCCGATGCCGGCCGGAGAAGCCTCTGGAGATCGGTGTCATGGTGAGATCACGTGAACCGTTGCCCGAACGCGGGTGCCGTGTCGGCCACCTCGCGCCAGCCGCCGTCGATCGTCAGGGCACTCGTTGAGATCGGCCGAGGCTGAGGTGGACATGCTCATCTGAGACTCCTCGTCTTTGAAGTCGACTCACTGTCGCAGCTTCGCGCGGCGGATGCACGAGAATCCGCTGGGCGTCACCGGGCCGGTCAGCGCCGGACGTGAACCGTGAACGTGCGCGCCGAGCTCGCCGCCCGGCTGCCCCGGGTGCACCGCGAGCCGTAGGCGACCACCCGGATCTGATGCGTGCCGCGCGACAGCGGCTGGCCGAGCGGGGCATAGGAGACCTCGACGCGGCCGTTGCGCCGCCGGTGGCTGCCGCAACGCTCGCCCAACACGCCTCCGACCCCGCCGGCGATCCCCTGGTGGATCTCCTGGAAGGCGATCTCCACGAGCTGGCCGTGCGGTTCGCGTGCCGTCAGCCGCAGGCCGGGAGCGGGGACCCCCCGCTGAACGAGCCGCCCGTAGGCGAGTGACAGCAGCTGAGGCGGCGCCGTGACCGGCGCCGCAGCCTGCGCAGAGGCGACCGCTGCACCAACCCAGACGCCGATCCCGGCCCCGAGCACCCGGGCGGTCAGGCGGACCCCGTGACCATCCATTGGGTACGAGCGTATACCGGCGGGCCGGCGGACACGACCGCACCCCGGGTCATGCACGACTCTGTGCGGGACGCGCGCGGGTCAGCCGGCGACGGCCGCGTCGCTGATCGCGTCGACCACGCCGAGCCGCGCGGCGAGCTCGTCACCGAGCCCGTAGCGCGCCGCCAGCTCGCGGGGTGGCGCGTAGGTGAGCTTGGTCTGCCCGCCGTCGGCCCACACGAGGATCTTGAGCGGCAGATCGAGGGCGGCCAGGGGAACCGCGTCCATCACCGGCGTGCCGGCCTGCGGGCTGCCGAAGATCACCACTTTCGTGTCACGCAGCTCGAGGCCGATGGCGGCGGCCTCGCCGCTGTGGTCAATCACCGCGAACACCTTGGCGCCCTTGGCGGCCACCGTCTCGGTGATCCGCGTGACGGTGTCCTTGACGGACAGCGGGCTCAGCTTCGTCACGAGCTCCATCTCTCCGGGCAGTGTGACACCTCCACGTTGCCGGCGCTCGAGGCGCTGATCGTCCTCGGCGTGGCCGCCGAGGACCTCGTGTCCCCGGCGGCTCGTCGCGGTCAGTCAGGGTCGAGCGAGATCGCCGCCAGCTCGAGCAGGTCCAGCGCCTCCTGCAGGCCATCCTCCATCCCGGAGTTGATGTGGGCGTCGCGATGCTCGCGGGCGGCGTGGTCGACCAACAGCGTCAGCGCCGTCCGCCCGTCGACCTCGGTGAAGGTCGCGGTGCTCGTCGCCGACGCCTCGGGCGCGCCCTCGAACACCTCGGTGGAGACGATCCGCTCGTCAGGGACGATCTCCAGGTATTCGCCGTGGAACGCCACCTCGAACTCGCCGTGCGCCACCATCGCGTAGCGCCACCGTCCGCCGACCCGCAGATCGACCTCGGCCACGGTCATCTCGCCGCGTTTGGCGTGCCACCAGCGCCGGATCAGCTCGGGCGTCGTCCACGCCCTGTAGACCAGGTGCTTAGGCGCGTCGAACTCGCGGGTGATCAGGATCTGGGTGTCGCTGGGCAGTGTCACCACTGCCGTTCGGTTACCTGCCACTGCCGCCATCCTGCTCCTCCTGTGATTTGAGATCGTCCAGCACGGCATCCATGTCGTCGAAGCGGTCGTTCCACGTCTGTTCGTAGTCCTTGATCCAGTCGTGGATCGGTTTCAGCGCGGCGCCCTGAAGCCGGTACAGCCGCTGCCGGCCATCACCGCGCACCGCCACCACCCCAACCTCGCGCAGTACCCGTAGGTGCTTGGACACCTGTGGCTGGGTCAGGCCCAGCCGCGCGACCAGCTCGTTGACCGCCATCTCGCCTCCGGCAAGGACGTCGCACAGCTGCCGGCGGCGGGGTTCCGCCACCGCGTTGAACGCGTCCGCCGTGGTTGCCGTGCGAGCCATGTCGAACAGCATATGCCCATATCAGCATATGTCAAGTGGAGTAATGTCGGCACCGATTCGGCGGTGGCCAAACGCGCGCACACACAGTCCACGCAGGCGGTCCGCGCCCACCTGAGCGGAGCTCCGGGGGACAGGGCCCCGGCGCTGCGTGACGCGATCATCGCCCGTGCCCGCGCGCTCGAGCTGCGCGGGTGGGCCCGCGATGATTCGCCCGAAGGCATCCGCGTGCATGCCGAGGGCGCGCCGGCGGCGGTGGCGAGCCTCTTGGCCCACCTGGAGGCGCAGCCGGCCGTCGATCTCCACACCGAGCCGGTCAAGGCCGAAGGACACGAGCAGTTCGCCGCCCGCGGGGTCAGCGCCGGGGCATTCGTCGTCCAGGAGCACCAGGCGAGCACCCATCACTTCGATCTGCGCCTCGAGGTCGACGGGGTCATGCGGTCGTGGGCGGTGCCCAAGGGCCCCTCGCTCGATCCCGGCGTCAAGCGGCTGGCCGTCCAGGTCGGCGATCACGACACCGAGCACAACTCGTTCGAGGGCCCGGGCCACGGCGGCGGCGTGATCGTCTGGGACCAGGGCACCTACGAGCAGGGGGGGCGCGTTGCCTGGCCCGAGGCGCTGGACCGCGGCCATGCGGTGTTCGTCCTGCACGGCGAGAAGCTGCGCGGCGGCTTCGCCCTGCAGCGCACCCGGCCGGTCCAGCCGCCGCAATGGCTGCTGATCAAGCGGCGTGACGCCGAGGCCCGCCCGGGGTCCGATGTCCTCACCGAGAGCCCCCGGTCGGTGCTCAGCGGCCGCACGCTGGACGAGATCGCCGGTTGAGCGACGGTGCCCGGGGCGCGGCGGGCGCGGGGCGTCGCGGGCGTCGCGGGCGCCGTGCGGGTCAAGGATTCAGGGCGCCGGCCGATTACGGTGATATCACGATGAGCGATAGCTCCCACACCCCGTCGGTCGCATCGGGCTCCGAGTGGGAGCCCCGCGTGCTTGTCGTCGACGACGATCCAATCTGCCGGATCGCCGCCAGAGGCCTGCTGGAGCGCCTCGGCCTGTCAGTGGACACCGCCGCCGATGGTGGGGAGGCTCAGGAGCTCGCGGCCACCTGGGCATACACCGCCATTTTCATGGACTGCTACATGCCGGAGATCGACGGCTACGAGGCCACCACCGAGATCCGGGCGCGGCTGGAGGACGATCACGCTCCACCGATCATCGCCCTCACGTCCCATCCGCGGCACGTCTGCCTGTCAGCCGGACTTGACTACCACATAGCCAAGCCGCTGCGCATCGACGAGCTGCGCGAGGACTGCACCAACCTCGGCCTGCTGCCATGGACCGGCGCGTTCGCCGACGGCGCTGTCGCCCCGGTGCTGGAGCGCGCGCCGGTGGACCTGCCGCTGCTGTCGGGCGACGCCGGCCCGGCCACCTCGGCGGGACGGGCCGTCACCTTCGCTGACCGCGCGATCACGCGTCTGCCGGAGCTGTGGCGCGCGGCGAATCGGCGCGACCTCGGAACCCTGTCGGCCACGGCCGCCGAGCTCCAGCACGGCGCCATGACCGTCGGCGCGGCACGAGTGGCTTGGCTGTGTGACCGGATGACCGACGCGGCAGCGCATGATCGCGTCGATCTCGCCACCTCCTTCGAGCCGCTCATCCGCTGCGCCGTCAACCAGACCGCCGCCGTCATCGGCGCGCTGCCGGCGACCGAGAGCGACCCGCCCGCCGGCGCTGGTGCCGAGCCCGAATCGTGGGCGCCGCCCACCGACACCGTACGGGTAGCCATCGCCGACGATGATCCGCTGGCGCGCATGGCGATCGAGGCGATGATCAAACGGGGTGACCGCCTCGAGCTGGTCGGCATCGCCACGGATGTACCCGAGATCGTGCACATCGTCGAGTCCGAGCGGCCCGACGTGGCCATCGTCGACATGGTGATGCCGGGCGGCGGTGGGGCCGAGGCCGCCCGCCAGATCCGCAGCGGGTCCCCGGACACGCGTGTCATCGCCCTCACGGCGTTCGACACTCCCGAGGCCTACCTTGAAATGCTGAGCGCCGGCGCCGCCGGCCTGCTCGTCAAGGGCTGCACCGCGGACCGGCTCGTGCAGATGGTGCACGACGCCGCCGAGCGGCTCGCCGTCTGAGCGCTGCCAAGCCGTTCCGCCCTCAGTCCTCCGGCCTGAGTCCTTCCGGCCTGAGTCCTTCCGGCCGCAGCCCTTCCGGCGTTCGCGGCGGCTCGTCGGACGGGACGGTTGTCGGCTTTCTTAGACATAGGCAAACTGGGCCGACCCTGTCGCTATGCCGACACGGTGCTCGGGTCGCTGGCGGAGGCGGGCTTCTCGAGCTGACGAGCGTGCCGAGCGTCGGCATTGTTATCCGAGGCCTTCGAGGTAGGCCAGCACGTCGTCACCGGGCGTGTAGCGTCCGGGTTTGACGGTGGCGGGCGCGACGAGCGCGAGGGCGAGCTCTTTGATCGTCATGTCAGCGTGGATGTAGGGCTGTGTGGACCGGATGTCGGCGTGCCCGAGCCGTAGGGCGATGACGGTGCTGTCGACGCCGGCTTGCAGCAGTGCCATCGCGCAGCTGTGTCTCAGGACATGGGGGTGACTCGTTTGCCGTTGAGCGATGGGCAGCGGTTGGTCGCGGTCGTCACGTGGGTAGTGACGCGGCGCTCGACGGCATCGCGACTGAGCCGGCGGCCGGTGCGGGTCGGGAACAGCGGATCCTCTGGTCTGCCGTCTCGCTCTGCCATCCAGACAGCGAGGCCGGCTTTGGTCTCTTTCGTGAGCGGGACCGTCCGGTGCTTGCGTCCTTTGCCTTCGACCCGGACGGAGCCGCCGGTGCCCAGTGTGACGTCGGCGCGGTTGATCGCGACGAGTTCTGAGACGCGGAGGGCTGCCTGGATCGTGAGGGTCAGCATCGCGCGGTCGCGGCGGCCTTCCCAGCGATCCTGTGGTGGCGCGTCGATCAGCGCTTGGGATTCCTCGGCGGTGAGGAAGGTCCTGCGCGATCCCGACATGATCGTGCCTCCCGGTCGGAGCGATCGCCCCAACCCACCGAAGTGATAAGCCGGGCACGAAACTATGCCGACGCTCACACCTGCTGAGATTTGCGGCGGGGAAGTTCGGCGGCGGCCCAGACTCCAGAGGCGGCGGTGAGAGCGGCGACGAGGATGATCGCGGCTCGGTAGCCGAGCGCGTCGGCGGTTGCGCCGGCGATTGCGCCGCCGAGCGCGTAGCCGAGGTCACGCCAGAAGCGGTAGACGCCGACTGTGGTCGCTCGTGCGCGCGGGGTAGTCTGGTCAGAGATGGCGGCGATCAGCGTGGGGTAGACGCTGGCGGTGCCCAGGCCGAGCAGGATCGCCGACAGCAGCGCGAGACCGAACGCCGCGTCAGAGACGGCGAGGATGGCCAGGGCGGCTGCCTGAACCAGCATTCCCGAAACGATCAGCGCTCGCCGTCCGATCCGGTCAGATGCGGCACCGGCGGGGATCTGGCCGATCGCCCATACCGCCGGGTAGATTGCGGTGACGGCGGCGACCTGTCCGCCGGACGCGTCGTGGGCAGTCAGGAATAAGGGGGTCAGCCCCCACGCGAGGCCGTCGTTGAGATTGTTGACCAGGCCGGCCTGGGAGCACGCGCGCAGTCCGGGAACCCGGAAGCTGGTCTGGGCGAACGCTTCGGACAGGCTCGGGCGGGCGGCGTCGGCCTCCGCGGGGCGGGCCGCGGCGTGGTCGGCTTGCTCAAGCGCGACGTGCGCGGAGGTGTCGCGCACGAACAGAGCTGAGGCGGCGAATCCAATCAGGGCGATGCCGGCACCACCGACTTCCACGACGGCGCGCGGGGAGATGGTGGCGATCAGCGCGCCGGCGACCGCCGTGGCGATCGCGACGCCGCCGTAGCCGGCGGCTTCGTTGAGTCCGAGCGCCAGTCCGCGCTGGCGGGGGCCGACGAGGTCGATTTTCATGTTGACGGTCATCGACCAGGCCAGCCCCTGGTTGGCGCCGAGAAACAGGTTGGCGATCACCACCAGCCACCAACCGGGCGCCGCCCAGATCAACATTGGCACTGGTAGGGCGAGCGCCCAGCCGATAATGAGCAGGCGGCGTCGTCCGCCTTTGCGTTCAGCGAGCGCACCCGCCACTAGGTCGACGGCCGCCTTGCTGAGCCCGAAGGCGATGATGAACGACAGCACCGCGAGGCTTGAGGAGAGGTGAAACTGCTTGTGGCCGGCCAGCGGCAGCGCGGAGCGCTCGAGCCCGACCATCGCGCCCACGAACGCGTTGATCGCGACCAGCAGCAAGAACTGGGCACGGTTCTCGCGCAGCCCGAGCCGCACCCGGCTTGGGCTCACGCGAGCTTGACCAGCGGCCGACCTGAGCGGTTAGCAGCGAGGATCGCCACCTGCTGGTCAGGTGCCGGCGGAATGTCACTGACGAGCGCGGCCACGAACTCCTGCTCGGAGCCGAACTGCAGCGCCGGGTTATGACGGCGCTCAAAACCGATCGTCGAGACGGGTGTGGCTGACAGACCGCGCCCGCACACCGATCCCGAATAGTGCGCCGGGTACAGCACGAGATGGTCAGGGAGGCTCAGCAGCCGGTCGGTCAGCGACCGGTAAAGAGCGCCCGCCATCTGCTCGACGCTCTGCTCGCCGTGCGCGTGGAGATCCGGTCGTCCGGCGTCGCCGACCAGCAACGCGTCGCCGGTCAACACCAGCCACGGATCAGCGCTGCGCGTGTGATCGGCGATCAGATAGGCGTGATGCGCGACCGCGTGGCCGGGGGTCGCCGCAGCTGTGATCGTCGTGTTACCCAGCGTGAGCCGCTCACCATCGGCCAGCGCGCGATGCGCGAACTCCACCTCCGCGCCGTGGGGCAGATACGCGGTCGCGCCGGTGCGCGCGACCAGCTCCGGAAGCCCCGAGACATGGTCGGCCTGCACGTGTGTCTCGAGGACCGCGACGATCGGCGCGCCCTGCGCCTCGGCAAGCGCAACGTACTCGTCGACCAAATCGACGTGCGGGTCCACGACGGCGAACTGGGGGTGGGTTGTGCACCCCAGCAGATACGAGGCACAAGCCGTTTCGTCATTGAGCAGCTGTCGGAAATACACGCCCACCTCCGGTCGACTTGAAGAACCCTTGACAAGCTATCAAGCGATCTATTGAATGACAAGAATGACCGAGCTCGCACCGAACAAAGAGGCGCTGTTTGAGGCGATCGCCGTGATGGGCAAAGCGTTCGCCAGCCCCGTGCGCCTCGAGCTGCTCGACCTGCTCTCCCAAGCACCACGCACCGTCGAGCAGCTCGCGCAGGCCAGCCAGCACTCAACGGCGAACACCTCCCAGCACCTGCAGTCGCTCCACGCCGCCGGAATGGTCACGCGAGAACGCGACGGCATCCACGTCCGCTACGCCATCGCCGGCGATGAGGCTCTGCGCCTGTGGCTGGCGCTGCGCGACGCGTCCGTGGCGCAACTGGGCGAAGTCGAGCGCGCCGCCCGCGACTACCTAGGCCCCGCGGTCGAGACAATCGACCGTGCGGAGCTCATCGCCCGTCTGGGCCGCGGCGAAGCGATCCTGATCGATGTCCGCCCCGCCGAGGAGTACGCCGCCGGACACATCGACGGTGCCCGCTCGATCCCCCTGAACGAACTCGAGCAACGCTTAGCCGAGCTGCCAGCCGACCGTGAGGTCGTGGCGTATTGCCGCGGCCCGTACTGCGCCTACGCCCACGAAGCCGTGCGACGTCTGCACGCCGCTGGACACCCAGCCAGCCGCCTCGACCACGGCTGGCCCGAATGGCACCTCGAACACGATCGTAATTCCAAGACCGCCGAGACGAGAGCCGCCTGACCGCCCACAGCGGAAGACCCCGTAAGCGGCCCAGCACGATTGCAGCGGACCAGCATTGCCCGACCATCCGTTTCGACCCGCCAGGGTCGGGCGACCGACCCAGAACACACATTGGCAAACGCTGCCGACGCCCACCGCTCCTGAGCCGAGACTGGGTGCTCGTGTAGCCGGCCGGGCTTGAAGTTGTTCAGCCCGTCACCTGGCCCCAGGCGGCAAAGATCCCGATGGTGGCGACTTCAACTGAAGTCGTGGACTGGATGCTTCATTGCGAGCCCAGCGGCGCGTGCCCGTATTTCACCAGTCGTGCCGAGCCGAAGAACCCCTGAACCTGGTCCTCTTGGAAGCCGAGCCATACGTCCGCATGCTCGTCACGCATCCACTCATACCGATGCTCGACTTCATCCGTAATTGCGACCCACCCGCCCGGTCGCGTCACGCGCGCCATCTCGCGGAGCATCGCCGCGGGGTCCAGGGCGTGGTGAAGCACCATGTTCGCCACCGCCGCGTCAACCGATCCGTCGGCCAGTGGCAACTTTGCCAGATCCGCTTCGGACAACTCGACGTTGTCGATGCCGAGCTGTACGAGGTTCTGGCGGGCCACCGCGAGCATCGCCGGCGAATGGTCAAAGGCAAGGATCTTGCGCGCGTGAGGTGCCAAGCCAGCAGCGACAAACCCCGTCCCGGTACCAACGTCAAGCACCGTTTGCGAACCGTCAAGCTCGATCTGTTCGCGCAACGTCTCGATCACCCGTTCGTCGTAATAGGCAAGCCGCATCGTGTCCCAATCGGAGGCGACCTCCTCAAAAAACGCTTTCACCTCGCTCGCCGTCACAACCACATGCTGACATACCTTCACACACCGTTGATTCGCCGGGAGAGCGCCTACCTCCAGCCGCCCAGGAGCGGCGACACGCGGCTATGCCGATGGGCCGTCTGGCGGCGCCGATGAGGAAGGCGCTCCGGCGTGGAACCAGCCCGCGTCGCGACCTGCTCGTGGGGCGACGCGCGGGTGCCGGATCGCCGTGGACCCGGCACCCGCTCTGGAGTGCACGCAGTACTCAGTTCGAGCGTTGAGGTTGGTACCCGTAGCCAGGCAAGACCAGGGCGACGGCTACCTGACGATCCGGATCGTGCGTTCCATGCCGAGCTGGGTCTGCTCGCGACCGTCCTGGGTGCGCAGGATGCAGACGAGGACGTATATGCCCGGCCGCTCGTTGATTAGCTGCTGTTGGACGCCGCCGGGTGAAAGCGGTCCGGCGAACTCCGGGAAGCTGATTCCGAGCTTCGGCGCCTCCTTGTCGTTGGCGGCGCGAAGTAGGGCGGTCAGCCGTTTGGCGGTTGTGGCGTTCTTGACGCCGATCCCCTGGATCGGGTGTACGAGAAAGCCGCTGTTCTGGAATCGGACGAGCTCGCCGTCGTGAAGCGTGCTCGGGCCGCGGAACGCGAAGTCGATCGCGCTGATTGTCGCGCCCGGCACGGGAAGCGACCTCGGTTGCGCGCCTGACCGATCACGAAAGTGGCGTGCGGGGGGTCGGGATTACTGCTACTCAGGTCGACCGCTAGGTAGTTGCCGGGCTGTAGGGTCGTCTGTGCGCCCGTGGTTCCCTTGTCGGCGCTGACATCGAAAACGATCGAGCCGTATGGGCCGACGTAGTTCAGATCTCCGTGGTGGGCGTTGATCGCCGCACCGGCCTGGGCAAAGGCTGAGAACGGCACTCCCGGGTTGAGGCGGATGCCGGGGTGGCTGCTGTTCTGGGCGGTGAGGTTGGCGAGGACAAACAGCACCACGTCGGCTATGACCAGGCCGATCCAGGTCCGGCGACTGAGAGCTGTCAGTGAATCTGCAGTGCTCGACATGCTGGCCTCCTGATTGGTTGGCGCAAGCGTCTCGGCGGTTGGCGCTGCTGTCGTCGGCCGGTGGTAGGACTTGGTGTGGACTGGGCGGTGATTTGACGGGGCTCGGGTCCTACTCGAGTAGGACCCGAGTCGTCGCCTGGTCGGATGCGCGATGCTGACTGTGGCGCTAGCGTGCGCGTGTGGGCACTGGACGCAGCTTGATCGCGTGGGCACGAACGGTCGATCTGCGGGCGATCGACGCGGCGCTGGCGTGCTGCTGACAGCCGGCGCAGTTGCGGATGCTTCCTCGCAGCTTCACCGAGGGCCTCACGAGCTGACGATCGTCCCGCTCATCGTGCTCACGGGGCAGCGTTGGCTGGCGGCGACTGAACCCGTGGCTGACGACGGTGCTCGCGGTCACCGGCTTCATGGCATTCCAGCTGGCCAGCGGTTACTCCGGGGGCGGCGCGTTCGAGGTGGCGGCGATCGCGCTGAACTTCTACCTGCTCGGCCGCCGCACCAGGGGTCGCGAGCGCATGCTCGGCGCCGCGCTGGTGTTCGCCTACTGGCTGGTCGGTGCCGTGGTGATCTCTTACTCTCAGCCCGGCGGTTCGGTAGGTGCGGTACTCGGGTCCTGGGCGTTGCTGGGCGGCGTGCCGTTCGCGGTCGGGCGGACGCTCGAGACGCGCCGGGGGCTCACGGCCGAGCTCGAGGCGAGCACGGCTCGGCTGGCGGAGGCCCAGGAAGCCCGCGCGGGTCGCGCCGCGGCCGAGGAGCGATACCGGATGGCCCGCGAGCTGCACGACGTGATCGCGCACGACGTCAGCGTGATGGTGCTTCAGAGCAGCGGCGCCCGCGGCATCGCGAGCGTCGATACCGAAAGGGCGCGGCGCGCGATGCGGGTTGTCGAGAGGGCGGGCCGTGACGCTCTGGTGGAGCTGCGGCGGATCGTCGGCGTGCTGCACCGCGGCAACGGCGCGCTGGCGGGCTCGGCTGCACCCGGTCTCTCGCAGCTGGATACGCTCGTCGACCGCGCGCGCGCCGCAGGACTGCCGGTGGACGTGCGCGTCGACGGTCGGCTGCAGACGCAATCGCCCGGCCTGGATCTGGTCGCTTACCGTGTCGTGCAGGAGGCGCTGACGAACGCGATCAAGCACGCTGGCCGCGCACGCGCACGCGCACGCGTGAACGTGGCCGTCGGTTTCCTCGAGCTGGAGGTCTCCGACAACGGGCACGGCCCGGCGCCCGACCGCAACAACCACCGAGAAGCCGGGCACGGGCTCGTCGGGATGAATGAACGAGTCAGGTTGTACGGCGGTGAGCTGCACGCCGGGCGGTGTACCGACACGCCAGGCTTTGAGGTCCGCGCACGCATTCCAATTGATGGCATCGGTCCCGCGCCCCACCCGGTCACCTCGCCGGCCAGCCGCGACCGCTTGCCGGTCGGGCCTGATCGCGGCTTGCGCTGGCGTTGGCTTGACCCGGCGTGCGCCGGGGTGTTCCTGGTGGCGCTCGAGATTGGCGTGCTGATCGGTGAGCGCCGCCACGGTCCGATCGCGCTGAACGTGCTGGGCGTGGCGGCCGTCGCGCTGGCGGCGGTGTGGCGCCGGCGCTCGCCGCTGTCGTTCCTCCTCGTCGTCGGGGCGCTCGCCGCGGTGATGAACGCGTACCTCACGCCGCTTGACCACTCGCCGCTGCTGGCTGCGTATTTCCTACTCGTCCCGGCATACACAGTCGCCGCTTGGCTGCCCCGACGCCAGGCCGTACTCGGACTCGCGTTCTTACTCGGGAGCGCAGCGATAAGCGTGCTGATCGTGCGGCACCAGCCGGTCGGCAACCTTGCCGGCGCGGCCTTCACGATCAGCGCGACGTGGGGCGCCGGCCGCGCGATCGGCGCGCACAGGTCGCTGACTTCAGAGCTTCAGCGCACCTCCGCGTGGCTGGCGGCCGAACGCGAGGACCGGGCGCAGCTGGCCGTCGCCGGCGAGCGTTCGCGAATTGCGAGCGAGCTGCATGCGATCGTGGCGCGCAGCGTCGCAGGGATGGTCGTTCAGGCCGAGGGTGCCCGCAGCATGCTTGCCGGCGACCCCGAGCGAGCTGACGTCGCGATGGGCGCGATCGAGGACACCGGCCGCCAGACGCTCACAGAGATGCGCCGCCTCCTCGGAGTCTTGCGCCACGGCGATGATCCACAAGGGCGCGAGCCGCAACCGGGCATCGCTCAGGTCCACGCATTGATCCAACGCGCACGCGAGCGCGGTCAGCCGGTCGAACTGCAGGTGGACGGCGAGCCCGGAACGTTGGCGGCCGGAGTCGACCTCGGTCTCTACCGAATCCTCGAGGACGCCCTGGACAGCGCTCGCCGCCACCCAGTACCCACGGTGGGTGTCACGCTGCGGTTTCGCGAGGAGGATCTCGAGCTGCGGCTCACCGCCCGCTGCCGAGGGCCGAACGGATGGCCCACCGACGCGATGCGCGAGCGGATCGCGCTATGCGATGGCGTACTTGACGACAAGATCCTTGGCGAGCCTGGCTGGCAGCTCGTCGCCCGAATGCCGCGCGGCCTGCAAGGAGCACTCACTTGAGCGTGCGTGTCCTGATCGCCGATGACCAGCAGCTGATCCGTGACGGCTTCCAGATGATCCTGGCAACCGCAACAGATATCGAGATCGTGGGCGAGGCGAGCAACGGCGCCGAAGCCGTCTCCCTGGCGCGAGAGCTGCGCCCAGACGTCGTGCTGATGGACATCCGCATGCCGGAACTCGACGGCATCGAAGCCACCCGTCGGATCCTCGCCCAGAACCACGATCCCAAGACGAACGTCCTGATCCTCACGACATTCGATCGCGACGAGTACGTCTACGACGCGCTGCGTGCCGGAGCGAGCGGATTCCTGCTCAAGGACGTGCCCGCCCGCCAGCTCGTCGCCGCCATCCGCACAGTCGGGGAGGGCGACGCACTGCTTTCACCCAGCATCACGCGCCGCCTGATCGAGGAGTTCTCCGCCTCCCGCGCCCCCAGAGCTCCCGCGCCCGAACTCGATGAGCTCAGCCCGCGAGAACTCGAGGTGTTCCGGGCTGGTCGCGACCGGCAAGACAAACAGCGAGATCGCCGGCGAGCTCATCATCGGCGAGACCACCGTCAAGACGCACGTCACCCGCATCCTGATGAAGCTCGGCGTTCGCGACCGTGTCCAAGCCGTTGTCCTCGCATACGAGACCCGCCTCGTCGTCCAGGCCTCCCGACAACGACTGGACCAAGTGACTGATGTCAAGAGGGAAGCCCGCGGAGCAGTGTCAGCTGGACAGCAGCTTCCCGCGTCGCGCGACGACCGAGACCGAAGCCCGCAGCCCAACGCCGAGCGGACCCTCGGCTCTCGCTTTGACGCGACGAGCATCTCTCGGACACTCCCAGAGCGTCTCGATGCTCGCGGGACCGGCGTCGCGCCCGCCACCGTCAAACCCGGACGCTACACGCCCGGTGACGACGTGCTGGCCTACCTCGAAGGCCTCGGATAACTATGCGGACGCTCGGGACGCTCGTCAGCTCGAGAAGCCCGCCTCCGCCAGCGACCCGAGCACCGTGTCGGCATAGCGACAGGGTCGGCCCAGTTCGTCCGATGCGGACGTCGGCATAGGGCAAAGAAACGCGCCAACCCTCGGTGGGGTTGAGACCAGCTGTCGCCCCTCGGCCCCTCGGCCTCTCGCCCCCTCGGCCCCCCCTCGCATCCCGGACCGCGGAACGCCCCCGCCCATCAGGCCGCGGCGGTGATCTTCTCGATGTAGCCGCTGATCGCGATGCTGGTCGCGCTCAGGGCATCGGCCAGCTCGACGTGGATCTCGGCGGCGGCCGGCGTCACACCGTCCGCGGCGAGGTCACACAGGACCCGGCTCAGTTCGCTGATGCGGATGGCGCCGACGGTGGCGGCGCTGCCCTTGAGCCCGTGGGCGAGCGCGTGCAGCCGCTCGGCATCAGCGCTCTCGATGGCGCCCATCAGCGCCGGCAGCCGCTCGGTTGCCTGGTCCAGGAACATGACGGCCAGGGCAGCCTCGGTCTGCGGGTCACCGATCTCGCCCAGCGGCGACGGATCGAACAGGCCGTCCACCTCGTGCACCGCGGGTCGTTCCTCGCGCCCGAGCGCGGGGACCTGCCCGATCAGCGCCTCCAAGGTCTTCAGCCGCAACGGCTTGGTCAGGTAGTGGTCCATGCCGGCGGCGAGGCACTTCTCGCGATCGCCCTCCAAAGCATGGGCGGTGAGCGCGATGATCGGCGTGTGGCGGGTGCGCTGATCGCGCCGGCGGATGACCCGGGTGGCGGTGTAGCCGTCCACCTCGGGCATCTGGCAGTCCATGAATACCGCCGCGTAGTCGACGCGGCCACTCATCGTGATCGCCTCGCGGCCATTGGTGGCGACGTCGACGCTGAAGCCGAGGCGTGAGAGCAGGCGCACGGCGGCAAACTGGTTGACCTCGTTGTCCTCGGCGACGAGCACCCGCAGCCCTCCGTCAACGACCGAACCGGCCACCTGATCGGACTTGCCGAGGAGATCCGGCGCCAGGGTGGATCGGCGCTGCATCCGCAGCAGCTCGTTGTAGAGCTTGGACGGGCGGACCGGCTTGACCAGCTGGGCGTCGATCCCGGCGGTGCGTGCGGTCACCGCGTCCACGACGCACCCGATCGTGATCAGTCGCGTCGCGCGCAGCGCTGGCACCGCTGTGATCTCGCGGGCCAGTTCGATGCCGCCGGTGCCCAGCTCGAGCAGCGCGGCCTCGTAGGGTCGGCCGTTCTCGGCGCCGCGGCGGAGCATCTGCACCGCCATGGCTCCGTCCTGGGCGCTGTCGGGAATGATGCCCCAGCTGGCCAGGCACGTCTGCAGCATCTGGCGATGCGCGGCGATGGAGTCGATGATCAGCACCCGGGTACCGGTCAGGTCCGAGCCGATCAGGTCGGCCTCGGCGCCGGCGCCCGGCTGGTAGGGCAGCGTGAACGAAAACCGGCTGCCCACGCCGGGCTCGCTCTGACAGGTGATCTCTCCGCCCATCAGCTCGACGAGCTGCTTGGAGATGCAGAGCCCGAGTCCAGTCCCGCCGTAGCGGCGGGTGGTGGTGGCGTCCGCCTGGGAGAACGGCTGGAACAGGCCGACGAGCTGCTCGGGGGCGATGCCGATGCCGGTGTCGGAGACCTCGAACCGCGCGACCGGCGCGCCGTCGGCTTCGTCCTGGAGGTCGACCCGCACCCGGACGCCGCCCTCACTGGTGAACTTGATCGCGTTGGACAGCAGGTTCATGAGCACCTGGCGGACGCGGTTACCGTCCCCGCGCACCACCTCGGCGATGTCGTCGGCGATCGAGACCTCGAGCTGCAGGCCGCGCTCGACGGCCTTGACCCCGACGATCTCGGAGACGTCGTCGAGGGCCGATCGCACCGAGAAGTCCTCATTGAGGATCTCCAGCTTTCCGGCCTCGATCTTGGAGAAGTCCAGGATGTCGGAGATGACGCGCATCAGCGCCTCGGCGGAGGTGAGCGTGATCTGCGCGTACTCCCGCTGGTCGGGGCTCAGCTCCGTGTCGAGCAGCAGCTCGGCCATGCTGACGACGCCGTTGAGCGGCGTGCGGATCTCGTGGCTCATGTTCGCCACGAACTCGGACTTCAGGCGCGATGTCTCCAGCGCTCGCTCGCGGCTGGCGCGCAGATCGTCCTCCATCTGCTTGCGCTGGGTGACGTCGCGGGCGACAACCGAGGCCCCGACCGCCGAGCCGTCCGGGCCGTACAGCGGTGACACCGAGATCGACACGTCGACCCGGGCGCCGGCCTTGGTCAGGCGCGTCGTCTCGTACTGCGTGATCGCATCGCCGGCCAGGGCGCGCTCGAGCAGCTCGAACTCCTCGCCGTGGCGCTCTGGCGGCACGAGCATCGCGATCGGCTGGCCGACGGCCTCGGCCGGGGCGTAGCCGTACAGCTGTTGCGCCCCGCGGTTCCACTCGGTGATGATGCCGTCGGGTGACTTGGCGAAGATCGCGTCCTCGCACTGCTCGACGATCGTCGCCAGCTTCTGGCGCTGGTGCTCGCGTTCCAGGCGATCAGAGATGTCACGCCAGACGGTGAAGGCGCCGCCGATCTCGCCCAGCTCGGAGCGGTAGGGGACGATGTCCACCTGGTAAGTGCGTCCGTCGCTGCTGGGGTACTCAATCGACGCCGGCTCGCCGGCGAGCGCCTTGACGACGAACGGCTCCAGCGCGTGCAGGCGGGTCGGCGCGACGACCTCCGACAGCAGCCGACCCTCGAACTCGGCCGGCGTGATCTGGAGCTGCTCGAGCAGGGCACCCTGCACGAGGGTGCACCGCAGGTCGCGGTCATAGAGCACGACCATCGTGTCCGGCAGGCTGGACAGCAGGATTCCCTGCCGGTTCTCGATCTCGTCGCGGGCGATCTGCGCGGCGCGCTCGGTGGTGACGTCCTGCGTCGTGCCGGCCATCCGGGCGGGGAGGCCGGAGGCGGGATCGGCGGGCAAGAAGTCACCGCGGACCCACAGCGTCCGAACCCCGAACTCCGGCAGGCAGACGCGGTACTCGTCGACGAACGCCGCGCGGGCAGCCATGTGGCGGGTCATGGCGGCGGTGATCCGGTCGCGATCGTCCGGGTGGACGAGCTCGCGAAGCGCTCGGATCGACGGTGCCTCGGACCCCGGCTCCAGGCCGTGAAGCTGGAACTGCTGCGCTGACCACGATGCGTCGTCGGTCTCGAGGTTCCAGGACCAGCTGCCGACGCCGGCGATGGCCTGGGACTCGTCGAGCAGGCGGCGGCCCTCGGCGAGCTCCAGCTCGGCCGCCTTGGCGTGGGTGATGTCCTCGACGTGGGACACGAAGTGCAGCGGGGCACCGGACGAGTCACGGACCAGCGCGACCGAGAGCTTGGCCCAGATCGTGTGGCCGCCCTTGTGGAAGTAGCGCTTCTCCATCTGGTAGGTGGGGATCTCGCCGGCGAGCGTCCGCCGCACGAGGTCGAGATCGGCGGCGAGATCGTCGGGATGGGTGATGTCCTGGAAGCCGGCCGCCAGCAGCTCGGACTCGGCATAGCCGAGGATCCTGCACAGAACGCGGTTGACGGCCAGCCAGCGTCCGTTCGGGCCGACGAGCGCGATCCCGATCGGCGCCTCGTCGAACGTCTCGCGGAAGCGCGCCTCGGACTCCTCCAGCTCGATCTCGAGCCGGTGCTGCTCGGTGACATCCCGGGTGATCGAGGTGGCGCCGACGATCTCGCCCGCGGCGTCGAACAGCGGCGCGGCGCTGAGGTCGACGTGGATCCGGCGGCCGTCCTGGTGACGGCGTGGCACCGCGCGAGCGGTGACGTAGCGGCCGGCGAGCAGCTGCGGCAGGAGCTGATCGGTCTGCTCGTCATTCCCACGGCGTTCGTCGATCCGGTCCGCGTGCGAGTACCCAACCATCTCGTCGGCGGTGTATCCGTACACCATCTCGGCGCCCGCATTCCAGCTCGTGATCCGACCCGCCCGGTCGATCGTGATCACGGCGTCATGGGTGGACTGCACCACCTGCGCCAGCTGAGCGCTGCGCCGCTGCGCCGCCTTGCGCTCGGCGACGTTGCGGATCAACGCGGTGAAGCGCGGTCCCGTGGCCGAGTCAACGAAGGCCATCGTCATCTCGACCTGCACGAGGCGCCCCGATCGATGGACGACGTAGAGCTCCACCGGCGGTCCCACCAACGATGACTCGCCGGTGACGGTGTGGCGGGCGAGCTCCGTGGCGTACTGCTCGCGGCGGTTGGACGGGAGGATCGTCTCCGCCACCGATTGGCCGATCGCCTCGTCTGCCGACAGGCCGAACAACCGCTCGGCGGCGGGGTTCCAATCGAGGATCCGGCCCTCGCCGTCGCAGGCTAGAAACGCGTCCTGGACGCCGTCGATGAGCGCTCGCGTCTCGTGCTCCCGCGCGCCCAGGGCCCGGCGTGACGCTTGCAGCTCGAGCTCGGTCACCGCGCTGCGCGCCAATTCGGTGAGCAGGGCGATGTCGTCGCCAGACCATTCGCGGGGCGCGGGGCCCATCGCCCAGAAGGCGCCCAGCGTGTGTCCAGCGTCGTCGGTGAGCGGCACGCCGCAGAAGGCGCCGCCGTCGGGGGCGTCGCGGGCGACCAGTGCGGCCGCGTCGGCGATGACGCGCCGGCACAGGGACCGCGCCGCCGGCGTCTCGGTCCGCTGGATCCCGACCGCGCTGGTGACGACCTCGCGGTCTCCACCGGCGAGAGTGATCGCCGCCACCGGAGCTCCCAGCAGGCGTGAGGCCAGGCGAGTCAGGCGATCGAAGGCCTCGTGGGGCGGGGCGTCCATCGGTCCGGAGACGTCGAGCGCCGGCAGGCGCACGCGGTCTCCGAGGTCGCTCATGGCCCAGGTGATCGGCCAGCATCGCCAACAATCGCCTTTCTGGACACATATACGACCCGGCTGGCCAGCCGGCGTCCGGCAGCGCGGGTTACGCCGCGGTGCGAGCATGTCGGGCATGGACGATGTGCGACGGGTCGCGGTGATCACCGGTGCCGGCTCGGGGATCGGCGCGGCGGTGGCGCGGGCGCTGCTGGCGGCGGGCGACCGGGTGGCGCTCGCCGGCCGGCGCGAGGACACCCTGCGTGAGACGGCTGCCGCCGGCTTGGCGCCGGCGCAGCACGCGCTGGTGGTCCCGACCGACGTGACCGATCCCGATGCCGTCCGGGCGCTGTTTGACCGCGTGACCGAGACATGGGGTCGGATCGACTTGCTGTTCAACAACGCCGGCGTATTCGGTGCGCCGGCGCCGCTGGACGACGTGACGCTCGATCAGTGGCGCGTCGTCGTGGACACGAACCTGACCGGCTGCTTCCTCTGCGCGCAACGGGCGTTCTCGATCATGAAGGCCCAGCGCCCGCAGGGCGGGCGGATCATCAACAACGGCTCGATCTCGGCGCATGTACCGCGGCCCGACGCCATCGCCTACACCGCCACCAAGCACGCCGTAACCGGCCTGACGCGGGCGATCTCGCTGGAGGGCCGGGCGGTTCGGATCGCCTGCGGCCAGATCGACGTCGGCAATGCCACCACCGAGCTGAGCGCCCACATCGGCGCCGGCGCGCTCCAAGCCGACGGCGCGGTGATGGTCGAGCCGATGATGGACGTGCGTCACGCCGCCGACGCGGTGGTGCACATGGCCAGCCTCCCGCTCGACGCCAACGTCCAGTTCATGACGGTGATGGCCACGACCATGCCCTACATCGGGCGGGGATAGCCCCGCCGTCGCCTTACCCGCCCGGTGACGCTGGTGTCAAGGGCGCATCCGCCGTCTTATGGTGTTTTTCGTTAGGCCTGACGTTGCGGCGGGCGATATACGCGAGGATGTCAATGATGACCGACGAGCACGGGGGTGAGACGTCGGCGGCGGGGGTGCCCGCGGGGCGGCGGACGACGCCGCGAGTGCTGATCACGATGCTGATCGGCGCGATCTCAGTCGGGCTGCTGCTGTGGGTGGCGCCGCCGGGCAGTGTGCTCGACCAGATCGGGGACATGAACCCCGTCTGGGTAGTCGGGGCGGTCGCGCTCGAGCTCGGCTCGTGCCTCGGCTACGTCGTCATATTCCGCCGGTTCTTCCCCGAGCCGCCGCGGGCGGTCAGCCGTCAGGTCGGGTGGATGGCGATGGGCGCCGGCGCGGTGCTCCCCGGCGGGAACATCTCCTCCGCCGCGGCCACCGGGTGGCTGCTGCGCCGGCACGGGATCGGAACGCGCGCGCTGCTCGAACGGTGCGGTGCGCTGCTGTGCCTGCTCACCGGCTTCGGATTCTTCATCAACGGGCTCGCCGGCGTGCTGCTCCTTGCCGGGGTGCCCGGTGGGCCGCATGACCTGGCGCACACCGGCGGGCCGATTCTGGTGTCGGTCGGCGTCCTCGCGGGCGGGGTGCTCGTGGTCATCGCCGGCCGGCGCTGCGGCGACCGGGGTGGGCGGCGGTTCCTGCTCCTGCGCGCGGTCGCCGCCGGCCTCGAGGGCGCATGGCGCGCGGCGCGCCGCCCGAGCTGGCGGCTGCTCGGCGGCGCCGCTTTCCTCCTGCTCGACATGGGCGCGCTGTGGGCGGCGTGCGCGGCAACCGGGCACCCGCTCGGCGTCCCGGCGCTCGTCATCGCGTACTGCATCGGCTATCTCGCCACGGTCGTGCCGATGCCGGCGGGCCTCGGCGTGCTCGACTCCGGTCTGGCGGCGTCGCTCGTGCTCTACGGGCTCTCGCCGGCGGCGTCGGTCGGCGCCGTGCTCGTGTATCACGCGATCGCGATCTGGGTCCCCGGCCTCGGTGGGCTCGCGGCGTGGCTGCCGACGCGCGGTCGTGGCCCCATCGCCGGCGTGGCCGCGGGGCTCGTTCCGGAACGCCCGGCCACGGTCGGCGTCTGACCGGCCTCGGGGTGGACGGGCGCCGGGCGGCGGCTGGCGGGCCACCGGCCGAGCTTTCCGCTGGGCCACCGGCCGAGTTTTCAGCCATCATCGGGACATGGACTCTCCGGAGTGGTTCGCGTCCGCGGCGCTGCACTGGCCGCGGGAGGTGGCCAACGTGGACGTCAAGCTCGACGTCGCGCGGCGGGTGGCGCTGCGCGTGGCCGACGGCGAGGTCATCGGCATCGGCTCCGGTTCCACCGCCTACCTGACGCTGTGGGCGGTCGGAACCCGCGCCCGCGACGAGGGACTACGCGTCCGGGTCATCCCCACGTCCTACGAGACCGAGGTCGCAGCCGGGAACCTGGCGCTGCCGCTGTCGCGCCTGGGGCAGGCCACGCCGGCGTGGAGCGTCGACGGCGCTGACGAGGTCGATCCGGCGGGTCGCCTGCTCAAGGGACGCGGCGGTGCGCTGTTTCGGGAGAAGCTGCTCTGGAGCACGTCGCGACGAATGATCCTGGTGATCGACCCGAGCAAGCGGGTGACCCGCCTCGGCACGAAGTTCCCGCTGCCGATCGAGGTCCATCCCAACGCCGTCGAGATCGTGGTGGCCAGGCTGGGCGAGCTCGGGTGTCGCCAGGCGACGCTGCGATCCGCGGACGGCAAGGACGGGCCCGTCATCACCGAGGCCGGTTTCGTGCTCCTCGACGCTCACTTCGATGAGATCCCACCCGGCCTGCACGCGCAGGTCAAGAGCATCCCCGGGGTGCTCGAGACGGGGCTGTTCGAGGGCTACGAGTACGAGATCGTCGACTGACTCCGACCCTGACCCCGACCCCGACCCCGGGCAGCGTCAGGCGGGGAGCGCGTAGATCTCGCCGGCGTGCTCGAGCACCGTGCGGGCGGGCAAAGGCGTGACCGCGGGGCCGGTGACCACGGCGCCGGTCTGCGCGTTGAAGATGGATCCGTGGCAGGGGCAGACGAGTTGCCCTCCCTGGTATCCGACCGTGCACCCGGCGTGGGTGCAGACCGCGCTATGCGCGACGAGCGTCCCGTTCGTCTGACGGATGACGACGTCGGGCTGGCCGTTACCGGGGTCGCGGTAGAGGGCGGCCTGCCCGTTGGGCAGCTGACTGCCGGCGCCAAGCCTGACCGCCCCGGAGGGGAGGGCCTGCCCGCCGGCCGCTGCCCGCGTGCCCGCCGCGGTCGAGGTGCCAGCGGCGGTGTTCGTGCCGGTGGTCTCGGCGGCGGTGGTGCTCGTCGTCGCGCTCGCCGGCGCACGTGCCGTCGTCGCCGGCGCCGAGGCGCTGAGTGTGCGGGCGGGGCGGTAGCTCCCGCGGGCGAGCAGCGAGAGTCCTGCGATGACGGCCGTCACCGTGGCCGCGGCGCCGAGGATCGCGCCGATTGCGCCCCGGCGGTTGAGTGCCTCCTCGCCGGCGAGCGGAGCGAGGTGCGGCCGCGGGCGGCGGGGGTCGCCCGCGGCA
>DATCFW010000038.1:0-3969 GCA_036509295.1 Solirubrobacteraceae bacterium
CGCGTGAGCCGCGAGGGGTTTGACCGCGGGGTGCGGATCCTGCACTTCCTCGGCGGCACGTCGGTGGACGTCAACGGGTCCCGCGCGATCGCCCAGACGAAGATGACGATCACCCAGCGGACCACCGTGGACGAGGTTGAGTGCGATGTGGTCTGCACCGGGCGCTTCTACGACTTCCTCGAGCTCCGGTCCGGCCGCTGGGGCATCGTGTTGCGCCAGCCGATCTACGAGCAGGACCGGCTGACGCCCGTCTCGGGCGGCCCGGGTCCGCGGCTGGAGCGCTCGCTGCTGGAGCGATTCCCCATCGGTTACCGCCACCTGGCCTACGTTCAGACCCGGATCGGGTACGACGTCAAGCCCGACATGCCGGGGCTGATCGGGCCCGAGGTGGAGGAGCTGTATCGCCGCGGGGACCAGTGGCTGGGCGGCCCGGCTGGGGCTGGAGCAACGCCGGACTGATCACCGCCGCCAACGCCAGCAGACGTGTGGAGTCATGCGGCCACGATGAGCACGAGGAGGTGCCGCGGCCCGTGCACCCCTTCCACGCGGGAGAGCTCGATGTCAGAGCTGGCCGACGGACCCGACACGAGCGTGACCGGCACGTGGCGCTCGGTCACCGCCGGCGCCAGCGCGGCGATCGCCTCGGGCACCAGCTCGACGATCTGGTCCTCGGTGACGATGCACAGGTGATGGTCCGGCACGAGGGTGAGCAGGCGCCGCCCGGAATGGCGCTCACCGTCGAGCACCAGCGTCCCGGTCTCGGCGATCGCCGTCGCGCAGCCGGTCACCGCGCCGTCGATGGCGTCGAGCTGATGCGCGGTCAGGCCCTCGTCGGGGATCACCTCGATCGCCGACGGCCGCCAGTGCGCCGGCAGGTCCGGCGGGACCGCCACCGTCCGGAGCCCGAGCTGGGCGCAGGCGGCGTCGACGGCTCCCGGGAGCGCGGCGGCCGTCACCCGCCGGACGTCGGCGTGATAGTCGCGCACGCGTTCGGCGAACCGCCGCACGCGATCGCCCCCGTCGAGCTCGCCGGCGTGCCGGTAGCCCCGGGTCACCGCAACGTCGTCGGCGCGCTCGGCGTCTGGCACGTCGCTCAGCGCCACCCGGATGCGGGCAAGGATCTCGTCGCGAGCCGCGGTCATGGGCGCTCGCGCCACCAGTCGCGAAAGCTCTGGCGCGGCATCGGGGCGAGATCCCGCATCGACGTCCACCCCGACAGCGGGCCCGGCAGCCGCCGGATCGCGCCCTGGCGCACGAACGGCCACTGACCGAGGCGGCCCGCGCGCTGGGCCGCCTCGTACAGCCGTCGATCGGCGAACACCCGCGCCATCGCGCGCATCGTCACGTGCTCGGGCGACAGCCGCTCGGCGATCGGCGCGCCCTTCGCGCTGGACTGGCGCACCTCCCGATGGCGCAGGTGGACGAGCACTTCCGGGATGTTGATCTTGACCGGGCAGACCTCGTAGCAGGCGCCGCACAGGCTCGACGCGTACGGCAGCGAGCCGGCCGCCGTCATGTCGCTCAGCAGCGGCGTGAGGATCGCCCCGATCGGACCGGGGTACGTCGAGCCATAGGCGTGACCGCCGGTGCGCTCGTACACCGGGCACACGTTCAGGCACGCCGAGCAGCGAATGCAGTTCAGCGCCTGGCGCCCGATCTCATCGGCGAGCACGTTCGTGCGGCCGTTGTCGACGAGGACGAGGTGAAACGCGCGGGGCCCGTCGCCGGCGGTGACGCCGGTCCACAGCGACGTGTACGGGTTCATCCGCTCCGCGGTGGAGGAGCGCGGCAGCAGCTGGAGGTAGACCTCGAGGTCCTGCCAGCTGGGAATGACCTTCTCGATGCCCATCACGCTGATCAGCACCTCGGGCAGCGTCGTGCACATCCGTCCGTTGCCCTCGGACTCGACCACCGACACCGTGCCGGTCTGCGCCACGGCGAAGTTGACGCCGCTGATCCCGACGCGCGCGCTGAGGAACAGCCGCCGGAGGTGCCGTCGCGCCACCTCGGCCAGCCGGCGCGGATCGTCGGTGAGCGGCTCGCCGGGCGCATCGTCCAGGAAGCGGACGAACAGCTCGCGGATCTGCTCGCGGTTCTTGTGGATCGCCGGGACGAGGATGTGCGACGGCGTGTCGTCGGCGAGCTGGATGATCAGCTCGGCCAGATCGGTCTCCCACGCCCGGATCCCGCGGTCCGCCAGCGCGTCGTTGAGACCCGTCTCATCGGTCGTCAGCGACTTGGACTTGACGACCTCATCCGCCCCGTGGGCGACCACGAGGTCGGCCACGATCCGGCTGCACTCGGCGCCATCGCGAGCCCAGTGCACGGTCCCGCCGGCGCGGGTGACCGACTCCTCGAGCGCGAGCAAGTGCTCGTCGAGGTGGCGCAGCACCCGCTCCTTGAGCGCGCGGCCCGCCTCGCGCAGCTCCTCCCAGTCCGGGAGCTCGGCGACGGTCGCGGCGCGCTTGACTCGGATCGTCCGGGTGGCGTGTCCGAGGTTGTGACGCAGCTGGGTGTCGGCGAGCGACGCGCGCGCCGCCCGCGGGAACGCCGAGTGGTCGCCGGCGCCGGTCATCGCGCCGGGTCCGCAGCGGCCAGGATCTCGGCCAGGTGCATCGTGCGCACCCCCGCCCGCTGGCGCGACAGCGCGCCGCCGATGTGCATCAGGCACGAGTTGTCCGCGCTCACGCACACCTCGCTCCCGGTGTCGAGGATCGCCCGGACCTTGTCGGTGAGCATCGCGATCGACGTGTCGGCGTTCTTGATCGCGAACGTTCCGCCGAAGCCGCAGCATCCCTCCGCCTCGGGCAGCGCCACCACCTCGATCCCCCGCACCGCCCGCAGCAGCCGCAGCGGGCGGTCGCCCACCTTCAGCATCCGGAGGCTGTGGCAGGTCGGGTGGTAGGTGATCCGATGGGGGAAGAACGCGCCGACGTCCTCCACCTCCAGGTGGTCGCACAGCAGCTCGCTCAGCTCCAGGACCCGGGGCACGAGCACCTCGACCTCCCGGGCGAGCCCCGCGTCGCCGGCCAGTTCGGCCACGCGCGGGTAGTAGTCACGAACCATCCCGACGCACGACGCTGACGGCGACACGACGAGCTCTGAGTCAGCGAACACGCGGACGAACCGCCGCACGAGCGGGATCGTCTCCTCGGCGTAGCCGGTGTTGAAGTGCATCTGCCCGCAGCAGGTCTGCTCGAGCGGGAAGTCCACCCCGACGCCGAGCCGCTCGAGCAGCGCCACCACCGCCTGGCCGGTCGCCGGGAACATCGTGTCGTTGAAGCAGGTGATGAACAGCGAAACTCGGTTCGGGCGCATGCCCGCATCATCCTCGATCGTGTTGCTTGCGCCAGCAAGCAGTATTCGATATAGTTGCGCTAGCAAGCTCGTTGATTCTCCGGCCCCCAGGAGCGCATCACATGCACCCGATTGAAGGCATCCACCACATCTCGCTGATCACCGGCGATGCACCCGGCAACGTCGACTTCTACGCTCGCGTCCTCGGGCTGCGCCTGGTCAAGAAGACCGTCAACCAGGACGACCCGGGCGTCTACCACCTGTTCTACGCGGACGAGCAGGGCTCGCCGGGCGCCGACATCACCTTCTTCGAGTACCCGGGCGCCCGGCCGGGCCGGGCCGGCGCCGGGATGATCTCCGCGATCGTCCACCGAGTCGCCGGCGAGGAGGCGCTGGACTTCTGGCACGACCGCCTCGGCGGCGAGGGCATCGTCGCCCACCGGCAGCCCGGCCGGCTGCGGTTCGCCGATCCGGAGGGGATGGGCCACGAGCTGGCGGTGATCGACACCACCGACGCGCCACTGGCCGCGGCGAGCCTGGCGGTGCCGGCGCAGTTCGCCCTGCAGGGGTTCGAGGCGGTGCGGGCCAAGGTCGCCGATCCGGCCCGCAGTGAGGCGCTCGTCTCCCGGGTGCTCGGCTTCTCCGAGCTCTCGACCGGCGATTGGGAGGCTC
>DATCFW010000039.1:0-2107 GCA_036509295.1 Solirubrobacteraceae bacterium
GCGTAGCCGTCGAGCTCGACGACAAGACGGTGGCTGCGCCACAGGGCATCGACCTTGTACCGACCGAGCACCCCGACGTTGAACTCCGGTTCCGGCAGTCCGCCGGCCCGAACCAGCTCGAGGAACCGGTCCTCGGTATCCGATTCCGTATCGGCTGACGTGCGCAGCTCCGCCCGGGCCACGGCGGCGAGGCGGGCGGCGCCGCCGCGGCGGGGATAGCGGGCAACGGTTGTCGCGACGGCGTCGCGGGTGAGGGTCTTTTGCTTGAGCGCCGAGTCGAAGGTGCGCTCCAGCTCGGCCTGGGTGAGGCCCGACGTGATGTCGAGGAGGGCCCGGGCCGAGTTGGTGATGGGGATGCCGTGGTGGGTGGTTGCGTCGCGCGGGTCGAGGCTGGCCAGCTTGTGGACCCGGATGCGCTCCCGCCGCCGGCCGGCGTCACGACCGACGACGGTGATGTCGACCGGCTCACTCGTGTGCTGGATCAATCCCCAGAGCGTCGCGGCCGAGCGGTGGCTCACCACCGCGCCGCGCCCCACCGCCAGCACCGCCGCCATGAATGGAGCCAACGGCAGCAACGAAGGATGACCAACCGCATAGAGCAATTGTCAAATGTTGTGGATCTGGCAATGAGGAATGATCAGGCGGCGACCCTCTCGTCCTGCGTCGTAGTGTGGTCGTCGGTGACCTTGATGCCGTCCGTGAACTTCGCGCCGTCGAGCACGTCGGCGACGAGCTCGTGGCCGTTGAACCGTCGCCAGCGTTCCTGTGCTGACTCCAGCAGCTTGTAGGCCATCGCCAGCGCGGCGGCCTTCGATCCGGCGCCCTTCGTGACGCGGGTCCGCAGGCGGACCGTGGCGAACGAGCTCTCGATCGGGTTGGTGGTCCGCAGGTGGCGCCAGTGCTCGGCGGGGTAGTCATAGAACGCGGTCAGCTGGACCCAGTCACGGTCGAGTTTGGCCAGCGCCTTGGGGTACTTGGAGCCGTACTCCTCCCGGAACACCTCGAGCGCGAGCGTGGCGTCCTTGCGCGTCGGGGCCTCGATGATCTCGTTCAGCAGCCCCTTCGCGCGCGGCTGGAGGCGCTTCGGGAGCGCGTCGATCACGTTCCCCGATGCGTGGAACCAGCAGCGCTGCTCGCCCGCGCCCGGGAACACGTCCCTGAGCGCCGCCCACGCTCCGAGAGCGCCGTCTCCGACGACCAGCTTGGGTTCGTTGAGGCCGCGGCGCTTGAGATCGCGGAACACACCCGCCCAGGACTCGGTCGACTCGCGGTAGCCGTCCTCGACCGCGAGCAACTCCTTGCACCCGTCCTCGCGGACGCCGATCACGATCAGCAGGCACACCTTCGGGTCCTCACCCAGGCGGACCTGGACATGGATCCCGTCCATGAACAGGTACGCGTAGCGGCTGAACGACAGCATCCGCTTGCGGAACCGGTCGTGGTGCGCCTCCCATTCCTTGCACAGCCGGCTCACCGTGCTCGCTGACAAGCCCGCGGCGTCCTCTCCCAACAGCCCCTCCAGCGCCGGTCGGAAGTCCCCGGTCGAGAGGCCCCTGAGGTACAGGATCGGGATCACCTCGCCGACCTTCGGCGACCGGCGCGCGTACGCCGGCAGGATCCGCGAGCTGAACTTCTGGCGCTCGCCGTCCTCGTCGGCGCGCTTATCGTGCACCCGCGGCGCGCGGACCGCGATCGTCCCCGACCCGACGGTCACCCGCCGCTCCCGCGCGCGGCCGTTGCGGACTACCAACCGGTGCCCCTCCTCGTCGAGCTCCTCCTCGTAGCGGGCGACGTACTCATCAGCCTCGGCCCGGAGCGCCGCGGCGATCATCCGCCGCGCGCCCTCCCTCGCGAGGTCATCCAACGCGAGCGTGATCTCCTCGTTCTCCTCCCCGACCGGGAGCGTGCGAACATTCGTCATCGGCGTGCCTTCCTTTCCCGCCTTCAGGCGGTCGGTCTTGATCAACCGGGAAGGTACGCCGCCTTTCTCCTCAACGCCGTCCACAACATTCGGGTATAGCTCTACCGCGCCGCACGGTTGAGTCTTTTGACGACATCGACGTAGCCGAGGGCTGTGCCGTGTGCGTCGAACGCCCACCAATCAGCG
>DATCFW010000040.1:0-4593 GCA_036509295.1 Solirubrobacteraceae bacterium
GCACGCTCGGATTCGGCCGCGCCCTGCCGGCCGCGCTGGCGCTCCAGCGGTTCGCCACCAGCCCGGAGGCCACCCAGGTGATCTCCACCGGGCGGGCCGGCGCGGCGTCCTCGCGAGCTCGCCCTCGGCCCCACGTCACCCTGTGGAACTCGGTCACCGCCGGCTTGAACCCGGGCGAAACGGGCTAGCGCACGGTGCACTGCACTAGGCTCGGGCGTGCCGGGCCGGATCGTGAGAGAGTTCGGCGCAGACCCCGCTGGAGAGGAGCTGGCATGAGCGAGACCACGTCGGATCCAAGGACGGCCGTCGCCACCGTCGCCGCCCTGCCGGCCTCGGCCGCCGCGCGGTTCGGCGAGCGAACAGCCGCGCGCCACAAGGTCGACGGCGAGTGGCTCGAGATCACCTACGCCGACGCGGTCACGGCGATCGAGGAGATCGCGCTGGGGCTGGTCGAGCTGGGAATCGAGCCGGGCGACCGGGTCGGGATCCTGGCCGATACCCGCCTGGAGTGGACCCTGGCCAGCTACGGGATCTCGGCGGCGGGGGCCGTCGTCGTGCCGGTGTATCCGACCAACTCGCCGCGGGAGTGCGCCTGGGTGCTCGGCAACTCCGAGTGCAAGGTGGTCATCTGCGAGGACGAGACCCAGGCGGCCAAGGTGATCCAGGCGCGCGACGAGCTGCCCGACATCGCGCACGTGGTCTCGATCGAGCCCGGCGCCGGGGACCTCACGCTCGATCAGCTGCGCGAGCGTGGCCGCGGTCGCGACGCTGCCGAGCTGGCCGCTCTCCGGTCGGCGGTCAGCCCCGAGGACGCGTACACGATCATCTACACCTCGGGCACCACCGGGCCGCCGAAGGGGGTCGTCCTCACCCACGGCAACGCCATGTCGGTGTGCGAGATGGTGCAGGAGCTGGCCTTCATCGGACCGGGCGAGACGACGTACCTGTTCCTGCCGCTCGCCCACGCCTTCGCGCTCACCACTCAGCTGGCCTCCTATGACCTGGGGACGACGATCGTCTACTACGGCGGCGACACGCGGCAGATCCTGCCGGAGCTGATCGAGACCCAGCCGACGTACCTCCCCTCGGTGCCGCGGATCTTCGAGAAGCTCTACACCGCGGCGCTCAAGATGCAGGCGGCGTCCGACCCCGAGGAGCAGAAGCGCTTCGCAGCGGCGGTCAAGCTCGGCGTCGACGTCCGGCGCCGCCGCGAGCGCGGCGAGGACGTTCCCGAGGAGACGGCGCATGCGTTCGCCCAGGCCCAGGAGACGCTGTATGACCGGGTCAGCGGGCTGTTCGGCGGCCACATCCACCAGGCCGTCACCGGCGCCGCGCCGATCGCGTCGGACATTCTCGAGTTCTTCTACGCCTGTGGCGTGCCGGTGCTCGAGGGGTGGGGCATGACCGAGACGACCGCGGTCGGAACCGTCGCGACGCTCGATCACTTCAAGTTCGGCACCGTCGGGCGGCCGATGCCCGGCGTCGAGATCCGGATCGCGCCGGACGACGGCGAGATCCTCGTTCGCGGGCCCAACGTGTTCCGCGAGTATTGGCGCAACCCGGAGGCGACCGCCGAGACGCTGGTGGACGGCTGGCTGCACACCGGCGACATCGGTGACCTCGACGACGAGGGGTACCTGTCGATCACCGGGCGCAAGAAGGACATCATCATCACCGCCGGCGGCAAGAACCTCACCCCCTCGAATATCGAGAATGACCTCAAGCAGTCGCGCTTCATCTCCCAGGCGGTCATGCACGGGGACCGGCGGCCCTACCCGGTGGCGCTCATCACCCTCGATGCCGAGGAGATCGTTCCCTGGGCCGCCGAGCAGGGCCTGCCCGAGGACATGGGCGCCCTCGCGGGCCACGACCAGGTCCAGGAGCTCGTGCAGACCGAGCTGGACCGCGCCAACTCCCACTACGCGCAGGTCGAGCAGATCAAGAAGTTCGTCGTGCTCGACCGGGACCTGACGATCGAGGACGGCGAGCTGACGCCGACGCTGAAGGTGAAGCGGGCGGTCGTCAACGAGCGGTTCGCGGACCTGTTCGAGTCGCTGTACTCGGGCTGACGCCTGGCCTGTTCGCCATCGGGCCCAGCGACCGGGGTACACTCGCCGTCAAGGTGGCGGGGAGCCAATGACAATCGACCAGGACGCCAATCCGGGCATCATGGCGCAGGCCATCGGAGCGCCGTCCGGCGGGGGCGACCAGCCGGTCCAGATGGGTGCAGACTCAGCCCGGGGCCTGACCGGAGAGAACGGCGCCGGCTCCGCGATGGGCTCGCGCTCGTTGGAGATCTCCAACGCGATCTCGCGGCTGCACAAGGAGTTCGTCGGACGGGGCCCCAGCAACACCCGGACCACGATCGATGGAGACCTCGTCGTCGTGCTGCTCGAGGGGGGCTACACGCGGGCCGAACAGACCCTCACCGCCAACGACAACGCCGACCTGGTGGCGGCCGGGCGGCTGGGGTTGCAGGACGCGATGCGCCAGGCGATGATCGCCGCCGTCGAGCAGACCATCGGCCGCCGGGTGCATTCGTTCATGAGCGCCAACGACCTCAACCGCAACCTCCAGGTCGAGGTCTTCGTGCTCGCGACCGAGGGCAGCGACTAGGACTACCGCGTCCGGCCGCCCGGGACGCCGATATGATCTCCGGTGTCCGGGATCCGTCGGCACGGCGCGTCCGGGATGCGGCTCATCCGATGGGAGGCGTTCGGCGATCATCCGCTGGCGCAGACCGTCGCCCAGGCTCTGCCATACGGAGGATGCTGTGCCAGTTCTGGAGCTGACGGCTCGCGGCCGCTTTCGGCGTGCCGCGTGACCGCCGATCGCGAGCCGAACAACCGGCAGGTCACTGACGAGCGGCTGCGGCGCTACCGGGCGACGTCTGACCCTGTGCTGCTGGAGGAGATCGTCAAGCAGTTCGAGCCGCTGGCCCGCAGCGTGGCGCGGCGCTATCAGGCCCGCGGCGAGCCGCTGGAGGACCTGACGCAGGTCGCGATGGTCGGGCTGCTCAAGGCGATCGCCCGGTTCGACCCCGATCGAGGCTTCGCGTTCACCAGCTACGCGACCCCGACGATGCTCGGCGAGCTCAAGCGCTACTTCCGGGACAACGGCTGGGCGGTGCACGTTCCCCGGGGAGTCAAGGAGCGGGCGCTGGAGCTGGCCGGCGCCACCGAGGAGCTGTCCGCCAAGCTGGGGCGCTCGCCCTCGCTGTCAGAGCTGGCGGAGAAGCTCGGCGTCAGCGAGGAGCAGACGCTCGAGGCCGTCGAGGCCTACCACGCCCGCCACACCGCGCCCCTCGAGCACGGATCCGATGACGACGACGCCAAGTTCCCTCAGCTCGCTCACGTGCTCGGCGCCGAGGACGAGCGCCTGGAGCAGGCCGAGTACCTGACGATGATCGCCAAGGGCGTCGAGACGCTGTCTGAGTCAGACCGCGTCATCCTCTACCTGCGGTTCGCCCGCGACCTCACGCAGTCGGAGATCGCCGTGCGGATCGGCACCTCGCAGATGCAGGTGTCGCGGCTGCTGCGCGCCGCGATCGAGAAGATCCGCCGGGTCAGCGGGGAGCTCGACGCCGGCCCGGACTGAGCCTCGCGGCCGGGCCTACGCCCGGGCCTACGCCCGGGCCTGCGCCCGGGGCGGCGTGGGGCGGCGCGACGGGCGGCGCGCGCCTCGCCCCGTCAGCCGCTGATGTACACCGGCGTCCCGAGCGGGATGTGGGCGATCAGCCAGCGGCCCTCCGGGAGGGTGAGCCGGACGCACCCGTGGCTCACCGCCTGCCCGATGGACGACGTCTCGGGGGTCGAGTGGATGGCGATGCGATTGCCGCCGCTCCAGTCCTGGATGGCGTGCGGGGCCAGCGCCGACAGCGCCAGGATGCAGCAGCCATAGGGGCCGGCGGGATCGCCCGTCAGCAGGCGATCGGTGACGGCGAAGCGCCCCGTCGGCGTCGGGTTCGCCGGCGCGCCGATGGCGACGGTGTAGCGCTCCATCACCCGGCTGCCGTGCAGGACGGTGAGTTTCCGCGCTGACAGTGACACCTTCAGCTCCCATTGGACGCGGCCGAGCGACGCGTCCGCTGCCGGGATCCAGCCGAGGCGGTTGTTGCCCCCCTGTGGCGTGACCACTCCCAGCCACCGGCCCGAGAGCCGGGCGACCCAGACGGTCGTCGGCGATCCGAAGGTCGTCTTGGTCGCGAGCTTGGCGAACGCCCGGCCGCCGGGCGTCGCGCGCATGACGGTGTCGTGGTTCACCGCGGCAACGAGCGCTCCGCGGCCCGAGGGCAGGAGCAAGTTGGCCTGCTGGGGCTTGGGCGCGGCCGGGACGGGCGTGAAGTGCGCCGTCGTCGCCGTCACCGTCGTCGTCGCCGGGCCGGCACCGCCCGCGCCCAGGGTGAGCGCGATCACGATCGGGATGAGGGGCACGAGCACCGCCAGGGCCACCGCGAGCGAGCGGAGCCGCCGCGAGGGTGGCTCTCGCCGTGGCTGTGGCTGTGGCTGTGGCGGTGGCGGTGGCGGTGGATCGATCATCGGGTCATATTCTCGCGAACCCTGTATCGGCGGGAGCCGGCTCGATGGTGAGGCC
>DATCFW010000041.1:0-9056 GCA_036509295.1 Solirubrobacteraceae bacterium
CGCCGCGCAGGCCGAACAGCCGCTTTGAGAACAGCAGATAGACCACGACGGCCAGGTTGATGAGGAAGCCGATCACCTTGAGCACCGTCCCGCCGTGGATGATCTCGTAGATCTCCAGCGGCAGCAGGATCGTGGTGGCGACGAACGTCAGGTACTCCGCCCAGCGCCGGGCGAACCACAGGCCGACCGCCTCGACGCCCTCCAGCGCCGCGTAGGCGAGCAGCGCCACCCCGACCTCTCGCAGCGTGCCGCTCCGATAGGAGAACAGCCGGTCGAGGTCGTGCACGATGCCGACATGGCCGGTGGCCTGGACGGGACCGCCGGCGACGCCGCCCTGGAGTGCGGTGAGCACGCGGTAGAAGGTGTCGTGCAGGGCCGCGCGGTTCGCGGCGAACGCGAACACCGCCACCCCGAGCAGCCCGAGGACGGCGAAGTGCACGACGCGGTCCAGGGCGATCAGTCGCAGCACGATCCGGTCGTGCAGCGCCTGCCCGCGCAGCGGGATGACGATCCGGGCCCGGTCGGGCGGATGGGCGCGCGCCGCCTGGGTGGGGATCGGCAACGGCACCCAGCAGTCGCAGCGCAGGCAGCGGTGCCAGCGCACGGCGCCGTCGTCACGGACGACCAGCGCGTCCTGCTCGCGCACCTCGGCGGCGTCGCGGCCGACGAGCACGTGACCGTTGAGCCCGCAGGTGATCAGCTCCCAGTCGAGCTGCCGACGACGGCGCGGATGCTGTGTGCCGGGCGGGTGCGCCATCAGCTGAGGATGTTGACGGCCCGCGCCACCACCAGGCCGATCGTCACCAGCGCGGTCAGCGACTGGATCGCCATCAGCGACTTGGCCATCGGTGTGAGCGGCATCGTGTCCGTCGGGCTGAACGCGGTCGCGTTGGTGAACGACGTGTAGAGGTAGTCGAGCAGGCTCGGCTCCCAGTCCGGCGGCGCCCACTTGCCGTCGGTCATCTGGACGAACAGGAAGTCGGGGTAGGACTGACTCCGCCGCGCCCGTTCGAGCGGGCCGCCGCCGTCCAGCTGCCAGAACCACACCCCGAACAGCAGCACGTTGGTGATCCACAGGACCATCCCGGAGCCGATCAGCGAGCGTCCGCTCGCCTGGCCGCCGCGCAGCAGGAAATGGCACAGCATCACCAGCGAATAGCTGTTGGCCGCGGTGACGATCGCGGTGAGCGTCAGCGAGAGGCGCCGGCGCAGCACCGAGTGGCGCAACCGCGGGTGCGGCGAGGAGGCAATCAAACCGACGAGCGCGAGCGCCTCGAGCCCTGGCAGGAGCCAGATCGGCTTGATCGTCAGCTTCGTCGCCAGCAACAGCTGCAGCACGACCGCGGCCGCCAGCACCAGTTGTGGCCCCCAGAAGGGATCGTGGCGCTCCAGACAGGCGCGCAGCTCGGTGCCCTCGCGCAGCCCGTGGACGTGCAGCTCGCGATGGGCCGGGCTGCTCGGGGCGGGATCTGGGCTGCTCACGGCTCGATACTGGCATGAGAGGCGGTCTCCGTGACCACTGGTCGCAGCCCACCATCCACGGCAGGATCTTGCGCCGCCGGGCCCGAACACCTCACCCATGCGGATCTCGCTTTCCGGTCTGGCCGTGGTGGCCGCGCTCGCGCTCGTCGGGTGCGGCGGGAGTGGCGGCGGCGCGGCCCGCACCGCGCCTGGCGCACAATCGGCGGCGGCGACGGTCGCTCAGAGCGCCGCGGCCAGTTCGACGACGGTCGCGTCGACTCCGGCCGTCTCGAGCACGACCACGACGACGGCCGCGGTGACGTCAAGCCCGGGCGACGGTGGCACCGCCGCCGGAGCCGGCGGCGGGGGCGGCGGGGGCGGCGGGGGCGGCGGGGGCCCAATTCAGTGCACCGCCGCGGGGCTGGCCGTATCGTTCCTCGGCGGGCAGGGCGCGACCGGACACGGGGAGCTCGGCTTCGCGCTGCGCAACACCGGGCCGGCGTGCCGCACCGGCGGCTATCCCGGGATCGAGTTCCTGGACCAGGCCGGCGGCGCGCTGCCGACCACCCCGACCCACACCACCGATGATTTCTTCGGCCACCTGCCGCTGGGCGAGCTGACGCTCGCGCCGGGCCAGAGCGCGTCGTTCCGCCTCGGCGTCTCGCACGGCGACGGCGCCGGCAGCGCCGGCTGCACCACCGCCTACGAGCTGCAGGTCATCGCTCCCAACGACACGGCCACGATGCGAGTGCAGATCCCCAACGGCGCATCGGAATGCGGCACGGCGACCGTCTCCCCGGTCCAGGCGGGCGACTCCGCGTTTCAGTGATCGCGAGGCGGGGTCGCGCCGCGGCGCGCGGTCGCGTCTCGGCCCTCGGCCAGCCACGCCGGGCCGTGGGCGAGCATCCGCGTGATCTCCGCGGCCGGGACGGGCCGGGAGAAGTGATAGCCCTGGACGAGGTCGCAGCCCAGACGTGACAACTCATCGATCTGGAGCAGCGTCTCGGCCCCCTCGCCCACCACCTGCAGCGAGAGCGCGCGCGACATGGCGACGATCGCCTCGGTGATCGCCGTGTCGCGCGGCTCGGTGCCGAGCCCGGCGACGAACGAACGATCCACCTTGAGTGCGTCGAGCGGCAGTCGGGTCAAATACGAGAGCGACGAGTAGCCGGTCCCGAAGTCGTCGAGCACGAGGGCGACGCCGAGCGCCTTGAGCGCCATCAGCGTGTCGTGCAGCTCGTCCGCGTCGCCGACCATGACGCTCTCGGTCAGTTCAAGCGCGAGACAGGACGGATCGAGCCCGGAGCTGCGCAGCGCGGTCGCCACCGTCTCGGGCAGGGAGTGGTTGGCCACTTGGGCGGCCGACAGGTTGACGGACATCGTCAGCGGTGGCGCGTCGGGGCGCTGGCGATACCAGCGGACGGCCTGGCGGCAGGCGCGATCGAGCACCCAGCGGCCGATCGGCTCGATCAGGCCGTTCTCCTCGGCCACCGGGATGAAGTCTCCCGGCGGGATGCGGCCCCGCTCGGGGTGGTCCCAGCGCACGAGCGCCTCGACCGACACGATCGTGTGGTCGCGCAGCGACACCAGCGGCTGATAGTCGAGGGTGAGCTCGTCGCGCTCAAGCGCGCGGCGCAGATCGTTCTCCACCCGCAGGCGGGAGATGGCGCGCCCACGCAGGCGCTCGTCGAACAGCTCGTAGCGGGCACGTCCGCGTTCCTTGGCGCGGTGCATCGCGGCATCGGCGTCGCGCAGGAGATCCTCGGCCAGCTCGCCGCCCTCGGCCAGCGCGATCCCAATGCTGGTGGTGACGAAATGCTCGTTGCCGTCGAGCACGAACGGTCGCGTGAACACGGCGGCGATCCGCTGGGCCATGTCGATCGCGTCCTGCTCGGTGCCAATGTCCTCGAGCAGGATCCCGAACTCGTCGCCGCCGAATCGCGCCACCGTGTCACTGGAGCGCACCGCCTGCTTGAGCCGGGGTGAGGCGGCCGCCAACAGCTCGTCACCGACCTTGTGACCGAGGCTGTCGTTGACGAGCTTGAAGCGATCGAGATCGAGCGCCAGGATCGCGTTGAGCGTGCCGGCGTGCCGGCGGAGGCGCTCGGTGGCCTGCTGGAGGCGATCGAGGAACAGGATCCGGTTGGGCAGCCCGGTGAGCGGGTCATGAAGCGCGCGGTGGCGGATGTCATCGTCGGTGAGCTGGCGATCGAGCGTGTTGCCGAGCACGTTGGCGAGCGCCTGGACGAAGTCGACATCGCCGGGCTTGAACATCCGCGGCGACGTCGAGTGCAGGCCGAGCACGCCGAACGGGCCGCGGCGGCCCTCGATCAGGACGGTGATGCCGCTGCGCACGCCACGCTGGACGAGAACCGGGGACGCGGTGAACCGCTCCTCGCGCTCGAAGTCAGAGACGACCACCGGCCCGCCGGTGAGGATCGTGTAGCCGGCGTGCGAGTCGGTGCCGCCCGGCACGAGCTCGTCGACGCCGACGCCGGGCAGCCCCTGGGTGACGCGGAAGGTGAGCGACTGGCGGTCGAACTCGGCCACCGCGGCGAGCTCGACGTCGAGCAGCCGCGCGGCGGCGTCGATCGCCGCCTGCATCAGGTCGGTCGGGCTCGCGCCCTCCAGCGCCTGCTCCCCCAGCCGGGCGACCGCCGCCTGCTGCGCGGCGCGCAACGTCAGCTCGGCCTCGGCCTCCTTCTGGTCTGAGACATCGGACATCACGCCGTGCCAGCGACGGACGCCGTCCTCGCCCTCGATCATCAGCGCGTCGTCGCGGACCCAGACGGCGTGCCCGTCACGATGGAGCAGGCGGTACTCGAGCGGTGCCGAGAACACCGCGCCATCGGCGAAGTCGGTCTCCTCGGCGAGTACGTGCTCGGCGTCGTCGGGGTGCAGCCGGCGCGCCCACATTTCGGGGTCGGCGCACCACTCCTCGGGGGTGAATCCGAGGATCGTCTCGATCTGCGGGCTGACGTAGTGCCACCGCCCGGCCTCGCCGGCATCGGCGGTGTAGAGGATGACCGGCACCCGCTGCAGCAGCCCCGGGTGCTCGAGGGCGCGCGAGTGGGCGGGAGCAAGGGCTTGGGCACCGGCCGTGGTCAAGCCCCCGCCGGTGGCACGACGGTCAGACATGTCTGCGGTCCGTATCGGCACTCCGGCCACTGGCCACGCCCGTGCATACCCCTGACGTCGTACGGTGTTCTACGGACCGACGCTCGGCCGGCGCTCTGACACTCTAAACCACGGCAAATCGCGTGACGGAGCCATCGCGGTCCTCGCGCACCTTGCCGTCGGCGATCAGGAGATCGAGGTGACCGAGCACCTCGGAGATGGTGAGGAATGCCTGCGTGACCGCCACGTTGCCCCACATCCGGGAGGCGAGGTCATACGCCGTGAGCGGTGCGGGCTCGAGCAGGCGTCGCAGCTTGCGGGCGCGGCGGTCGTGACCGCGGAAGCGCTCGTCGATGAGCGCCGCGTGGTCGAGCACCGGCGGACCGTGCCCACCGAGCACGAGCTCGGCCGGGAGCTCGCGGGTCCGGCGCATCGAGGCGATGTAGTCGACGAGCGCGTGGGGGCGCTCCGCGTCGGGCGGTGGTTCCGACGCGCCGGTCGCGGTGAGCGGCCGGGTGATCAGCGGGTTGGACGAGATCCGTGAGAGCAGGTGATCGCCGGCGATGAGCAGGCGCCGCCGGTCGTCGAAGAAGACGGTGTCCGACGGGCTGTGGCCGGGGCGGTGCAGCGCGGTGAGCGTCCGGTCGCGCAACGTCAGCTCGTCGCCGTCGCGCAGTGGGATCGTGACCCGGCCGCTCGATCCGAACGCGCGGAACGCGGCGCCGACCGCGCCGAGGGCGGTGGCGAGCTCCGGGGGCACCCCGTGGCGCAGCATGATCTGCATCGAGAAGGCGTCGTCGGCGGTGGCGCTGGCGCTGAAATCCTCGAGATACGGCGCCAGGAGTCCGAACGCGGCCACCTCGGCGCCCGAGCGGCGGGCGAGGATCTCCAGCAGCCCGAGATGGTCCATGTGCTGATGGGTGATGACGATCAGCCCGAGGTCCTCCACACGGCGCCCGAGCCCCCGCAGCGCCTGCTCAAGATCATCCAGCGACTTGCCCGAGTTGGGCCCGGTGTCCACGAGCGTGAGCGGGTCGTCCTCGATCAGATAGCAGTTGACGCGCCCGACGAGAAACGGGGTGGGGATCGCGATGGCGTGGATCCCGGCGTCACGGGCCTGCGCGATGCCCGCGTCGGCCTCGCCGGTGCTCACGATCGGATCACGGCCAGCACCTCGTCGCGCTTGGCCTCCATGTGCGCGACCGATACCTGTGACTCGAGGCACAGCCGCAACAGCGGCTCGGTGTTGGACGAGCGCACGTTGAAATGCCAGGCGGGGTAGTCGATCGAGACGCCGTCGAGCCGGGTCGGCTGCCCGTCGGCGTAGCCACGCGCGATCTCCTCGAGCTTGGCGGCCGGGTCGGGCACCTCGGAGTTGATCTCACCCGAGATGAAATAGCGGCTCCGGTAGGGCGCCAGCAACTGTGACATCCGCGCCTGGCGTTGGGAGAGCATCTCCAGGATGAGCAGCGCCGGCAACGTGCCCGAGTCCGCACAGTAGAAATCCCGGAAGTAGTAGTGGCCCGACACTTCGCCGCCGAACGCGGCATCCGTCTCGCGCATGCGCAGCTTGAAGAACGCGTGGCCGACGCGGTTGACGAGTGCCCGGCCGCCGGCGCCATCGGCGGCATCGGCCACGGCCCGACTGGCGCGGACGTCGTACAGGACGGTGGCGCCGGGCTGCTTGGCCAGAACCGATTCGGTGAGCAGCGCGGTGAGGAAGTCGCCGTCGACGAATGCCCCGGTCTCATCGATGAAGAAGCAGCGGTCGGCGTCCCCGTCCCAGGCGATCCCGAGGTCGGCGCCCTGGCGGACAACCTCGCCCATGATGAACTCGCGGTTCTCGGGCAGCAGCGGGTTGGGCTCGTGATCGGGGAAGCTGCCGTCCGGGGTCCAGTAGGTCTCGATCACCTGCAGGTCGAGGCGATCGAGCAGCGGCCCGACCATCGGGCCGGCCATCCCGTTCCCGCCGTCCACGACCACCCGCAACGGCGCGATCGCCGACGGGTCGATGAACCGCAGCGCCGCCGCCTGGAACTCCGCGTAGATCGAGACCGACTCGTGGGAGCCGCCGCCGGGCGGGTCGCCGAGCCCGTCGAGGATGCCGTCCCGGACCTCGCCGAGCCCGGCATCGCCCGACAGCGCGAGGGCGCCGCGCCCGACCAGCTTGGCGCCGGTGTAGGCCTTGGGATTGTGCGACGCCGTACACATGAGCCCGCCGTCGAGATCCCGCGAGCCGACGAGGTAGTAGAGCATCTCGGTGCCGACCATCCCGGCATCGAGCACCGTCGCCCCCTCGGCCATCATGCCGTCGCGATAGGCCCGGGCCAGCTCGGGCGCGGTGAGGCGCATGTCCCGGCCGAGCCCGAGCCGTAGCGCCGACGTCGGCTTGTCCTCCCGCGCACCGATCACCCGGGCGAACGAGCGGCCGATCGCCCGCGCGGTGCCGGCGTCGATCTCATCGCCGGACAGACCGCGGATGTCGTAGGCCTTGAACACGTGGGGGTGGGCGAGCTCGGGCATCGCGGCGGATGATGCCTGATAATCCGCCGCCGTGAGACCGAGCGTGGCGATCCTGTGCGGCGGCCGCGGCACCCGCCTGCAGGAGCACGCCCAGTCGATTCCCAAGTCGATGGTGGAAATCGGCGGCCGTCCGATCCTGTGGCATGTGCTGCAGATCTACCTGGCCCAGGGGTTCCGGCGATTCCTGCTGCTCACGGGCTACCTGGGAGAGCAGGTGCAGCGCTTCGTGGCCGACGAGGCCTGGCCGGGCGACGCGGAGATCCGATGTCTGCCCACCGGGGAGGACACGCCGACCGGGGGGCGGCTGTACGGCGCCGCCGGCGAGCTCTCGGCGCATGGTCCGTTCTGCGTCAGCTACGCGGACGGCGTCGCTGACATCGACCTGGGCGCCCTGCTCGCCGCTCACGAGGGACACGGCTCGGCGGCGACGATGACGGTCGTCCGGCCCGAGCTGCCGTTCGGGGTGGCGCGGCTCGATGGCGAGGACGTCGTGCGCGGGTTCAGCGAGAAGCCGCGCTCCGAGCAGTGGATCAACGGAGGCTTCTTCTGCTTGGAGCCCGCAGTGCTGGACCTGCTCAGGCCGGACTGCGTGCTCGAGCGTGAGCCCCTAGAGCGGCTGGCCGCCCAGGGCGATCTGCGCGCCTTCCGTCACGAGGGCTTCTGGCACTGCATGGACACCTACAAGGACGCGGTGGCGCTCAACGACCTGTGGGAGGGCGGACGACCGCCATGGAAGCTGTGGGGATAGACGGGCGCCCACCCGGCGAGCCGGCCGCCGCCCATTCGGTGCTCGTCACCGGCGCCCACGGCCTGCTCGGGGCGTGGCTGACCGCGGCGCTGGTCGCGGCTGGGCATCGCGTCGTCGCCATCCGGCGCGATGAGCCGGTCAACTCGGCGCTGGAGCTACTTGGCTTGGGCGGCCGCGTCGACTCGGTCCACGGCGACATCTGCGAGGAGGGGCTGGTCGCCCGGGCGCTGAACGAGTACGACGTCGACAGCGTCTTCCACCTCGCCGCTCAGACGCTCGTTCAGACCGCCAACCGTGCCCCCCGCTCGACCTTTGAGACCAACATCCGCGGGACCTGGATCCTGCTGGAAGCATGCCGCCTGCACGGAGCCCGGAGCGTGATCGTCGCCTCCTCGGACAAGGCCTATGGCCGTCAGCCCGAGCTGCCCTACCGCGAGTCCCAGCCGCTGGCGCCCAGCTTCCCCTATGACGTGTCCAAAGCGGCGGCCGATTTGATCGCCCGCTCCTACTGGCATACGTTCCGGCTTCCGGTCGCGGTGACGCGGTTCGCCAACCTGTACGGCGGCGGGGACACCAACCGCTCCCGGCTGGTGCCCGAGACCGTGAGCGCCGCCCTGTCGGGCCGCTCACCGGTCATCCGCTCGGACGGCTCCCCGGAGCGCGACTTCCTGTATGTGGAGGACGCCGTGGCGGCGTATGTGGCGATCTGGCGGGCGGTGCTCGGCGGGCAGGGCGGGGGAGAGGCGTTCAACGCCGGCGGCGGGCGCCCCCATCGGGTCCGGGACGTGGTGGAGCTCATCTGCCGGCTGGCGGGCAGCGGCGCCACCCCCGAGATCCAGGGGCGGGGAACTCCTCATGGGGAGATCGACCGCCAGTGGGTCGACGCCACCAAGCTGCGCGAGCTCACCGGCTGGGCTCCGGCCGTGGATCTGGAGCATGGTCTCGGACGGACCATCGACTGGTACCGGCAGCACCCGCAAGCTCTGAGTCCGCCCGGCGCCGACCTCCAGAGCCCCTGGGCCGACCTATAATCGGACCCATGTCCGGTCATTCCAAATGGGCGTCCATCAAGCACAAGAAGGCGGTCGTCGACCAGCGTCGCGGCCAGCATTTCACCAAGCTGACCCGCGCGATCACCGTCGCGGCGCGTGAGGGTGGCGGCGATGTGGACGGCAACCCGGCCCTCGCGCTCGCCGTCCAGAAGGCC
>DATCFW010000042.1:0-6014 GCA_036509295.1 Solirubrobacteraceae bacterium
CCAAGGCGTGATCGATCACGTAGCCGCCCTCCTCCGGCTCCGGCGGATACGGCGCGTAGCAGGTGACCCCCTGGCGTACCTCCACCGGCGTGTTGGGGATCAGGCGGAACACCGGCGTGCCCGGATAGGCCTTGGACAGCGCCCCGTTGTTGGTGGAGCCGAGGACCGACGCCACTGCCGAGACGTGACCGGCGATCTCCTGCGCCACCGCATCGAGCTGGTAGGGCTTGTGGCACAGCACGACGAGATCGGCCTCCTGCGCCACCTCGAGATTGCTCACCGCCCGCCCGCCGAGCTCGGCGGCCAGTGCCGCGGCCCGGCCGGAGCCCGAATCCGAGCACAGCACCGGCTCTCCCCACCCTCGGGCGAGGGCGCGGGCCATGTTGCCGGATCCGATCAGTCCTACGCGCATCTTCTGAAATCTACCGGCGCCGTCACTGCGGCCGGTTCACGGTGCCCCCACCGTCGCCCGAAACCAGCGTTAGGACTGGTTGAAGAAGCCCTTCTCCACCAGGCGCGCGCGCTCCTCGGCGGACACCTCGACGTTGCGCGGCGTGAGCAGGAACACCTTGTCGGCGATGCGCTGCATGCCGCCATCGAGCGCGTACGTCAGCCCTGAGGAGAAGTCGATCAGACGCTTGGACAGGTCGGTGTCCGTGCCCTGGAGGTTGATGATCACCGGGATCGCGTCCTTGAACTTGTCGGCGACGTCCTGCACGTCGTTGAAGTTCTTCGGGGCGACGAAGTGGACGCGCACATCGCCACCGTTGCGGGAATTGGTGTCCCGCCCGCCCGTGCGGCCGCCGCTCACCGGCCGCAGCGAGGTCGTCCGCCGCTCGCTGGCGGCGTCGTCGGCGAAGATGTCATCGAACTCGTCGCGGCGGCGCCGGGAGCTGAGCTTGCGGACGTTGGGGCGCTCGCTGTAGCTGTCGCGCAGCTCAGCCTCGGGCTCGGCGTAGGGCTCAAGCTCGTCGTCGTCGTAGGCGTCATCCTCGGCGAGGCCGAAGTAGACGAGGGTCCGGTGCCAGGTATCTCGAAAGGCCATGTGCGTTGTCAGGGTTCGCGCAGGAGCGCCGTTTCCCTGCCGTGATTATGGCGCGCCGGCGTACAGGATTGTCCCCAACCGCACGATCGTCGCCCCTTCCTGCACCGCGGCGACGTAGTCCTGGCTGGTGCCCATGGACAGATGGCGCAGGCCGTGCTCCTCGGCCAGCCCCCTGAGCGCGGCGAAATACGGGCGGTTGTCATCGGGCCGCGCGGCGAGCGGGGGCATGGTCATCAGCCCCACGACCGTGACCGGGCAGCGCGCCAGGAACGCCGGCAGCTCCGGCGGGAGGATCCCCCCCTTGCCCGGCTCCGCGGCGACGTTGACCTCGATCATCACCGCGGTGTCGGGCGTGCCGTGGCGCTCGAGCTGGGCCAGCACCGAGTCGGTGGCGACCGCATGGATGTAGCGCACGTACGGCAGCACGTCGCGCACCTTGCGGCTCTGCAACTGGCCGATGAAGTCCCAGGTGAACCGGCCGGGCAGCGCGTCGGCCTTGGCCGCCAGCTCCTGCGCGCGGTTCTCCCCCACGACGGTGACGCCACCGTCGGCCAGCGCCTCGAGCTCGTCGGCCGGCAGATACTTGACCGCGGCGAGGATCTCGACCTCGGCGGGGTCTCGGCCGGTGGCGGCGATCCGCTCACGCACGCGCTCCAGGTTGTGGGCGACGCGCTCCGCGGTGATCCCGTGGATCAGGTCAACCACGCCACGCCCGCCTGGCGGCCGGTCACCCCGTGGTCCCGGCGGTGCGAGTACAGCAGACGCTGGTCGGCGCAGATCGTGCAGATGCCGATATCCGCCACCACCCCGACCCCGGCGCGCTCCAGCTGACGCCGCGCGATCGTCTTGAGATCCATGTTCGCGCCTCGCCGCGCCTCGGGGATGCCGGCGAACGCCTCGCGCACCTCGTCGCCGACCTCGTAGCAACACGGGCCGGCGCCCGGCCCGATCGCCGCCGCCAGCTCTCCGGAGGCTCCGAGCTCGCGCACCGCTCGGACGCCGGCGGCGATCACGCCACCGGCGAGCCCGCGCCAACCGGCGTGGACCATCGCCACCGCGCCGTCGCCGGCCACCGCGATCGGCAGGCAGTCGGCCACCAGCGCCGCCGGCGCGATCTCGCGCACGTTCGTCGCCTGGCCGTCGACGCGCGGCGGCTGGACCGCCGGCGGGGTATCGGCAGTGATTCGCCGGACCTCGGTGCCGTGAACCTGATGCACGAAGCTGAGCGGCGGGGCGCCGAGATCGCCCCGCAGCGTCAGCCGGTTGCGATCCACGGCCTCCGGATCGTCGTCGGTCAGCCAGCCGAGGTTTAGGCTCTCGTACGGGCCGTGGGAGTACCCGCCCCGCCGGGTCGAGAACACCGCTCGCGCCCCCGGCAGGTCCACGGCGAAGTGCCGGCCCAGCGCGTAGAACGGCCGCGGTGGCTCCATGTCAGCCAGGCTAGTGCAGCTCGCGGGCGGCCCGGAGCGCCTCGGCCAGCTCCTGATCGCGGCCGGTGGCGCAGCCGTCGAGCTTGGCCGCCAGCGCCCCGGCCAGCCCGGCGCCGATCGCCGGCCCGCGGGCGACCCCCGCGCCGAGCAGGTCATCGCCGTCGATCTCCAGCGTGACGTGGCGCAGCTCATCCAGCCAGCGGCGCGCCGGCGCCTCGGGTCCGATCGCGCCGGCGAGCGCGACGAGTTCGGGCGGAGCCGAGGCGGCGGCGGCGGCGATCGCCGATGGGCGCCGCGCGTCGTGCAGCGCCCGAGCCAGGGCGCGCGCGCCCCGCACCGTGGCGGCGATCCGGTCGCGGCGCCCGGCGGGAAACCCCCACTCGTCGAGCTGCCGCGCGAGCGCGTCGGGCACGCGCTCTATCGCTGCCGTCGCGATCACGGTGTCGGGCGCCTCGCCGTCGGCGGGAAGCAGCGCCAGCGCCCGGTGCGCCAGCTCGGCCCGCGCGTCATCGCGGATTCCGAAGCCGGGCAAGATCGCCTCGTCGGCCCCGAGCGACGCCAGGCTCAGGAACGCTCCGACCGGGTCGGGCTCGGCGGCCAGCAGGCGCAGCTCGGCCCCTAGGCGAGGGCCGCTGACGGTCCCCGGCGTGCCGTCGGCCACCGCCGTGGCGGCGAGCTCCCGGGTCCGCTGCTCGATCGCGAACCCCAGCCGCCCGGCGTACCGGGCGAGGCGCAGCAACCGGGTCGGATCGTCAGCGAAGCTCGCGTCGTGCAGGACGCGCAACCGGCGGCACTCGAGATCCTCGCGGCCGCCGGTCACCGCCAGCAGCCGGCCGCGATCCGCGCCCCCGAGGCCGAGGGCGAGCGCGTTGATGGTGAAGTCGCGGCGGCGCAGATCCTCGTCGATCGTCGCCGGCGCGACCGTCGGCAGCGCGCCCGGGCGGACATAGCGCTCGCGCCGAGCGCGCGCGACGTCGTAGCTGAACCCGTCGAGGAGCACCGTCGCCGTGGTGAAGCGGTCATGCGATCGCACCGGGGTGCCCAGCTGGGCGGTCACCGGCTCGAGCTCCCCGTCGACGACGAGATCGAGGTCGAGCGGCTCGGTGCCGAGGAGCAGGTCGCGCACCGCGCCGCCCACGAGGTAGACGCCGTCGCTGGCCCGCAGGCGGGCGAGCAGCGGGGCGGCGGCGGGCAGCGTCGCGAGCCGGTCCAGCAGGTCATCGGCGGGGGCGGATGGCACCGCCAGATCATCGCGGGTAGCCAGGCGGGAGGGCCGCCGGCGACCTGCCCGAGGAGGTCAGATCCCCGTCAGGACACGATCCGGGGGCCGGGCGGCAGCGGCCCGAAGGGTGGTTACCATGCGCGGCATGCCGAGTCCCGTTTCGCGGCGGCTGCTGTGGCGCGGGGTTGTCGCGGCGGCGGTCGTCCTGGTGATCGCGGGTGGCGCGGCGGCGTACGTGCTGTTGCACGCACCCGGCAACGTGTCCCATCCAAACCTCCAGTTCACCACCCCGACGACGAGCACCGCTCCCGCCCCGGCGGCGGGTCGGGCGCGTTCGCCGCAGGTCGTCGACAACTTCCAATGGCCGTGGTACGGCCTCGACGGCGGCCGCACGCGGTTCTTCGCCGCCCCGGCGAAGCTGGCTCCGCCGCTCCACGTCGGCTGGCGGTTCTTCGACGGGGCGCTGCTCGAGTTCCCGCCGGTCATCTATCACCAGACGATGTTCGTGCTCGATGACGACTGCTCAGCCCGCGCGATCGACCTGCGTAACGGCCACGTCCTGTGGCACCGCGTGATCGGCACTCTGTGCGCGTCGTCACCGGCCATCGCCGCCCAGGCCGGCGTGGTGCTCATGCCGGCGCTGTCGGTGAGCGGCCACGCGCCCGGCGGCGGCCGGTTCGTCGGGCTCGCCCTGAAGACCGGCCGGATCGTCTGGTCGCGCCCGGTGCCGGCGGGCAGCGAGTCCTCCCCGATCACGCACGGCAACACGGTGTACTTCGGGGACCAGAGCGGCACGCTGTACTCGCGCAACGTCTCCACCGGTCATCTGTACTGGACCTATCGCGCCCGCGGCGCGATCAAGGGCGGTCCGGCGCTCGTCGGCGGGGTGCTCTATTTCGGCGACTATGCCGGGCGCGCGTACGCCGTCAACGCCGTCAGCGGGCGTGAGGTGTGGGCGGTCGGCACCAACGGCGCTCGTTTCGGGTTCGGCTCGGGCCAGTTCTACGCGACGCCGGCCGTCGCTTACGGGCGGGTCTATATCGGCAACACCGACGGCCGGGTCTACTCCTTCGGGGCCCGCACCGGAGCGCTGGCCTGGGCCACGTCCACCGGTGCCTACGTGTACGCCTCGGCCGCGGTGGCCGACCCCAAGGGCCTCGGGCCGACCGTGTACGTCGGCTCCTATGACGGCGACATGTACGCGTTCAACGCCCAGTCGGGAGCGATCCGCTGGACGCACTCCGCCGGCGGCAGGATCTCCGGCGCGGCGACGATCATCGGCAACGTCCTGTACTTCTCCGATCTCGGCTCCAAGACGACCGCCGGCCTGAACGCCGTCACCGGCCGCCAGGTGTTCTCGTTCCCCGACGGCGCGTTCACCCCGATCATCGCGGACTACCACGCGCTGTATCTCGACGGCTACAACCGGATCTACGAGCTGCTCCCCGCCCGCCCCGCAGCGCACCCGCGCACCCACCGCCGGCACCGCAGGACGGCGTCGCACAAGCAGACCAAGCCGAAGGTCACAGCCAAGGCAAAGGTCAACGCGACAGCCAGAGCCCGGCGCCGCCACGCGCCCGCTCACAAACGGCGCCGGCGGAGATAGTTTCCAGGGCGACCGCCGGTCCCGGCCGACTGCCCAGGATCGCTTGCGAACGACACCAGCCAGCCACCACTGCGACCGACTCCGGCCTGCTTGCTATCATTATACGTCTATGCGTTGTCGTAGTGGAAGTCACTGTCAGCAGTCGGCCGAAAAGGGCCGTCGGTTCTGCGCGGAGCACGCGGCAGAGCTCGATCGCATGCGCGAGGAGCTCAAGGATGCCGCTGCCGCCCGCATCGGTCGGGGCCGGCCCAAGCGATCGTCGACCTGCTGTCGTCCCGGCTGTTACGAGCCGCGTGTCCCGCCGGCCGCGTACTGCGATACGTGCGCTGCGGCAGGCTACGTGGAAGAGGCCGCGTAACCGCGGCCGTTTCGCAGCCCGGGTCCCCCACACAACTGAAGTTCACCCCGGCGGTCACGTCACGGCGTGAGCGGTGTCACGCGTCCGGACGCCATGGGGCCGTCAGTCCTGACGTGAGCCGCCCGGCCGGATGGCGACCCCGCCGTCGGCCAGGAACCGCTTGACCTCGCCTACCGTGTGATGGCCGTAATGCAGGATCGACGCCAGTAACACCGCGTCGGCGCCGGCCTCCACGGCCTCGGCCAGATCCTCGAGGCGGCCGGCGCCACCGGAGGCAATCACCGGCACCCCGACGGCCTGGGCGACGGCGCGCGTGAGCGGCAGGTCGTAGCCGGCGTTGGTGCCGTCGCGAT
>DATCFW010000043.1:0-5891 GCA_036509295.1 Solirubrobacteraceae bacterium
CAACCATCTCGGGAAGCAGTGCGCGGGCGGCCCACACGTGGGCCATCACGTTGACCTCCCAGGTGAGCTGGAGCTGGTCGTCGGGCGCCTCGGGACCCCCGGGCGGTCCGGGGACGCCGGCATTGGAGAAGAACAGGTCGATCGGTCCGCCATTGCCCTGCGCCGCCTGCACGAGCGCGCGGATGTCCGCCTCGCGCCCGACGTCGGTGGGCACGGCGAGGCCGTCGATCTCCGCGGCCACCGCCGCTGCCGTATCGGCGTGGAGGTCGGCGACGACCACGCGCGCGCCCTCGGCCGCGAACCTGATCGCGCAGGCGCGGCCGATGCCGCTGCCCGCCCCGGTGACCACGACGTGCTTGCCGGTCAGCTCCACCGGTCGTAAGCCTATTGGTCTCCGGAGGCGGGGACTACGCGCTGCCGAGCGCCACGCCGGCGGCGACGATCAACGCCCCGCCGAGCGCCACCTGGAGCAGGCTGGTCCGCAGCGAGACCGACAGAAAGCGCTTGCGGATGAGCGAGATCGCCGTCAGCTCGATGGCGACCACGATCCCGGCGACGATGAGCGCGGTGTTGACCGTCGCGATGAGAAACGGGAGCGAGTGGAACACCCCGCCGAACGCCGTCATGGTGCCGGTGACCACCCCGCGCGCGAGCGCGGAGCCGCGCCCGGTCTCGGTCCCGTCGTCAGACAGCGCCTCGGAGAAGCCCATGCTGATCCCCGCGCCCACGGCGGTGGCGAGTCCGACAAACAGTGCCGCGTGCGATCCGGACAACAGCGCGGCGGCGAAGATCGGCGCCAGCGTCGAGAGCGTTCCGTCGATCAGGCCGACGAGCCCCGGCTGAACGTAGCGGAGCACGAGCGTGCGCTCGTCGATCTTCCGCATCTCGTTCAAGGATTCAACCATTGGTCTCGGCGGTACTATAGCAACTATGTTAGAATTAGGGCGACCTTAGAACACGTCGTGACCGACACCGCCCGCCCCCACTCCCGCCCGCACGACCCGGCCGACCTCGTCGGGCTGCTGCACGCCCGCGGCCAGCGGGCCACGCCGCAGCGCCTCGTGATTCTCCGCGAGCTGCGACGGCGTGCCCACCACGTCACCGCCGACGAGATCCGCCACTCCCTGCGAGCGGCGCTGCCCGGCACGTCGACGCCCACCGTGTACGCCGCGCTCGACCTGCTCGTGGAACTGGGGCTGGCACGGCGGATCGACACCGGCGCCGGCGCGGCGCTCTACGACGCGCGCACCGAGCCCCACCAGCACACCGTGTGCCGCCGGTGCGGGCGCGTCGATGACCTCGATTGCGAGCTCGACACGCAGCCGCTGCGGCACGCGGCGGACGGTGCGGGGTTCAGCGCCGCCGCGATCGAGGTGGTGATCTCGGGGCTGTGCGCGGGCTGCGTGGCCGCGACCGCGGCGACGGGCCCGGCCGCCTAGCGTCCGGGAGCGTCCCGTGGCGTGCGGGGGAGGCGGCCCCGAGACAGACCGCCCGGGCCAGACGGAGCCGCGCTAGGACGACGGAGCGTCGACGAGCGTTCGCGCACGCTGGCGATCAGGACTGATCCGCACGACGTTCCAGGCCAGCCCGACCCGTTGCATGCCCGCGATGATCAGGCCCGAGGGGTCGATCTCCCACCACCGCAGTCCGTGATAGGCCGAGCGCGGGAACGCATGGTGGTTGTGATGCCAGGACTCGCCGAGCGACAGCACCGCCAGCCAGCCGACGTTCGTCGAGTGGTCATCGAGGTCGAAGCGACGGCGGCCGAAGAAGTGGCACACCGAGTTGACCGACCAGGTCACGTGGTGCACGAAGAAGATCCGGACGAGTCCGCCCCACACCAGCCCTTGCAGTGCGCCGCCGACGGTGAAGCCGTGCAGCGCCCAGTCGGCCACGGTCGGGACCAGCAGGGAGAGCAGCGCCAGCTGCGGGAAGCGGCGGCCGATCGCCCGCATCGCGGGATCCTCGTACAGGTCGGGGGCGTACTTCTTCCAGTCGGCCTGGCCCTGGGTCTCGAGCAGCCAGCCGACGTGGGCGTGCCACAGACCGGCCAGCCCGCTGCCGTGCCCGACGTGGGGGCTGTGGGGATCGCCCTCGCGATCGGTGTGCGCGTGGTGCTTGCGGTGGTCGGCCACCCAATCCATGACCGAGCCCTGTAGCGACAGAGATCCCAGCACGGCAAACGTGCGCTCGACCCACGGATAGCTCGCGAACGCGCGGTGGGTGAGCAGGCGATGGAAGCCAACCGTGATCCCGACCGCGGTGATCACGTACATCACGACGAGCACGATCAGGTCGGTGACGTCGACCGCTTGATTCCACAGCATCACGATCGCCGCCAGTGTCCCGGCGAACGGGACGACCACGCCGGCCAGGTTCGCGCTGCGCTCAAATCTGCTCACAACTCCAGTTTCTCATACCGAACGCCTCATTTCTTGAGGTTTGTTGCAACCTCCGAGGGGCAGAAACTAGAGAAAACGAATGAATCAGCGACGCGAGCCGTAGAGGAGCCGCCGGGGCAGCGGGACCGGGGACAGCTTGTCCACCGCCGCCCCCACGAGGCCGCGCGGCTCGAGCTTGCCCAACAGATCCGCAAGCTCGCGCCGCTCGGCGCCGGCGAGCCGGCTGCGGCGGCCCCGGCCGATCCGCACCAGCGTCACCAGCCGACGGCGCTCCGCCGGCGACAGGCGCGTCAGGTGCTCGTGGGCGAGCAGCGCCACCTCCGCCGCCGCCAGGAGCTTGACGACCGGCAGGCGGCGCAGCCCGGGAACGCGTTCAACGGCGCGCCCGAGTGAGTGGGTGACGAGTCCGGAAGGCACTCCGTCCGAGTCTAGGTGTTGTGCGTAGGCACTCAGCTCGGGACGCTCGCCGCCGCGTCGACGAGGGCGGCGAACAGCTGGCCGTCCTCGCCCTGCTCGGGGTGCCACAGCACGCCGATGACGAACCGCGCGCCCGGCAGCTCGATCGCCTCCGCGATTCCATCCGGCGCGGTCGCGCTCACCAGCAGCCCGTCGCCCAGGACATCCAGGCCCTGGTGATGGCCGGACTGGATCGAGACGGCGTCACCGAGGATCGCGGCGATGCGCGTCCCGGGCACCGTCCGCACCGGGTGGTCATCGAACTGGCCGGGACGGGTGGCGTGCCCCTGATGCCCGACCACCGCGGGGAGGTGCTGGAGCAGCGATCCGCCGCGGGCGACGTTGAGCAGTTGCATCCCGCGGCAGATCCCGAGCACGGGAACGCCGCGCTGGATCGCCGCCCGCAGCAGCTCGAGCTCGGGGCGGTCGCGCTCGGGGCTGAGGTGGACCGTCTCGGCCGCCCGCGACTGCCCGTACAGAGACGGCTCCACGTCGGGGCCGCCGCACACGATCAAACCGTCGACGGCCTCCAGCGTCTCGTCCAGCCCGTCGCGCATCGGCGGGATGAGGATCGGCCGGCCGCGGGCGCGAGCGACCGCGTCGACGTACCCCTGCGGGACGAGCGCGGCGGCCTGGTGCCACGGTCCCCACCGCGCGTCGGCGACGTAGGTGGTGATGCCGATGACGGGGCGACGGCTGGGCACGCGACCCTGCGGTGGCGGCGACCGATGCTTTCTCACCGGCGCAGCGTGACACCCGCGTGACATCGCTGAGACGACCCAGGAGCTGACGCCGCTCAGCGCGGGCTGAGTCGGGATCGCTCGATTAGCCCGGGCCGGCCCGGCGGGGCCATGGCAGCGCAGGACGCCTGCGCCAATCCGCCCATGGTCACATCGCTCACGTCTGGCTCTCTTCGGGGTGGATGTAGCCCCGGGAGGCCGGCTCGCCGGCCGGTCGGCGACCGGTGGACTGCGGCGGGCAGCGGGCGCGCTGCCACTGGTAGGTGGCGCGTAGCTGGTTGAAGGTGAAGTAGTGAAAGCCGGCGATCCCGAGCTCGGGATCGCCCACTCGCGGCGCCAGGGCGGCGTGCAGCCGATCGGGCTCGGATCGGCGGAACAATCCCCACAGGCTGCGCAGCCCGCGCTGCTTGCGCACGAATGCCATCGACGGGCCGACGCCGATCCGTGCTGACATCTCGAGTAGCCGCGCGGCTGACACCGCGCCCGGCATGCCGATCACCACCGGCAGCGTCATTGCCGCGGCTCGCTGCTCCGCGATCCAGCCCGTCAGGGCGTCGGCGTCAAAGCACAGCTGGGTGGTCACATAGTCCGCCAGCCGGCTCTTCTCGGCCAGCGCCCGATTCAGCGCCGCCGGCTCGATCAGCGGATGGCCCTCCGGGTAGCCCGCGACACCGATCGTCGGCGGGCGGTCCGGATGGTGCGCGAGCACCGGGAGCAGCTCCACCGCCGAGGCATAGCCACCCAGCGGGGGGTCGGCATCACCGCCGATCAGGAACACGTCGTCGACGCCGGCGGCCCGCATCGCCCCCAGCAGCGCGTCGAGGTGCGCGCGGTCCCTCACCATCCGGGCGGCGACATGCACCGTCACCGCGTGTCCCATCGCGCGCAGGCGGGCGGCAACCTCCACCGAGCGGTCCGGGCCGAGCTTGGGCGAGCAGGTGACCGTGAGGCGGACCGGCTCGGGCAACGCCGCGGCCTGCTCCTCGCTGCGGCCGAGGGGAAGGACCTCGAAGCGAACATCGGTCTCGGCCGACGGGCAGGCGGTGCGCTGCATGTACGCAACACAACCGGAAACGTTGACCCGGTTTAACTCTCAGAGGGCCAGGTTTTCCCTCCCGTTCGGGAGGCCGACGCTCCCCCCCGCCCGATTTATTGCATGCAGCGAGGGGCTACGGCCGCAGGATCTGGACCCGAGCCTGCCGGCCCGGGTTGAGACCGAACTTCACGATCGCGTCGCCGACCGGCACGTCCTCGAGCCACACGCGCTCGCCGTCGTTGAGCGAGGCGAGGACGCTCACCTGCTGCATCACCTTCGCCAGGCGGGAGATCTCGTCGCAGCTGCCCTGCAGCGGCTCAATGCCGCGCTCGGTGACGAACGTGATCGAGATTCCGTCCTCGGTCTCGTGAGCGTCCAGCAGTTCCAGGCTCATGAATCCTCCATCTGTCCGAGACCTCCTGTCTCTTTACCCCGACCAACGTCGCCGACCGGCTCGCCCTTTCAGAAAATACACGTCGCGGCTCAAGTTCGCGGCGGATCTGCCGATTAAGGGCCCGCGACCGAGTAAACCGGAGGGCGCTACGCGCGGTCGGCGCCGGTGGCGCCGGTGGCGCCGGCGGCGGCGAGGAACATCCCCACGAGCGCCGTCACCAGGACGAGCGCCGGGGGGAAGCTCCCGAGCGCCACCGTGGCGTGGGTTCCGACGAGCGCGTGGACGAGCAGCAGCGATGTCCCGTAGACCGCGCCGGCGACGAAGCCCCGATCGGCCCCGCTCCAGCCGTTCTCGTGCTCGAGCCCGCTGAGGAACGAGCCGACGGCGGCGAGCAGCCCGATCGCCAGATACGCGATGCTCGAGACGCCGAGCAGGACCCCGGCCACCGCTCCGACGAGTGCCGGCAGGACGCCCGCGAGCACGATCTTGACCGGCACGGACCGTTCCGTGAACGCGACCGGCGCGTGGCCACGCTTCACCGACTGTCCAGAGGCCTCCATAGCGGGATCCTACGGGCCCGTGGCCCCGCTGTGGCCCCGCTGTGGCGCTCGGCCGTGGCCAGGACGGATGCCGCCACCCGGTCGGCGGGCGGTCAGGGCGCGAGCCGGTCGAGCCGCCAACCCCCGCGGTCATTCCGGCGGTACCGCAGCCGATCGTGCAGCCGATCATCGCGCTGCTGCCAGAACTCGACCGCCTCGGGGACCAGGCGGAAGCCGCCCCAGCGCTCCGACAGCGGCAACGCGTCGGCGTCGGCGTAGCGTTCGGTGAGCTCGGTCACGCGCTGCTCGAGCGCGGTCCGGCTC
>DATCFW010000044.1:0-7582 GCA_036509295.1 Solirubrobacteraceae bacterium
GTCATCGGCCGCGTCGTGGCCCGCTTCGAACCACTCAGCCGGCGAGGGTGCCGGCGGCCAGCCGCAGCTGGGCGGCCAGCCCGTCGCCGCGCGGGTCGGTGTACGCCGGCCCGGTTCCGTCGATCACTACCAGTTCCAGGAGAGCGATTCCGCGAGCGTAGACCAGACCGTCGTGGCGCAGCCGCGACGCCAGCCGCATCATCTCGGACCGGTTGGGACGGATTGCGCCCCGGCGCGGCGGAGTCCGCAGCCGGCCGCCGTCAGCGTCCACCGTGAGCGCGGCGCGCTCGAGGGCGTCGGCGATCCGGTGCCGGGTCGCGGGCCTCACCAGCTGAGCCGCCCGCGCCGCCAGCAGCGTCGAGGACCGGGGATCCGCGCCCGCGGCGAGGGCGTGATCCAGGGCGAGCCGGCGCGAGCGGGCGCCCACCCGTGCCGCCAGACTCGGGCGCAGCAGGCTGTCGCTGCAGCGCAGCTGTGAGTTGCGCCACCCGGTGACGTTGGCCATCTGACTGGTGTGATCTAACATTCGGGGCCGACACCTCCGTAATCGTTTCGCTGGTGTTGTAACCTACTAGATCGATACGATGGTTTCAAGCGATATTCCCCCGCACAACCTCCAGCTGGTCATCGACTTCGTCAATACGCTCGACGTCGAGGACGACGAGGATCGGATCAGCACTCCCGCGGAGCTGACGCGGTGGATGCGCGATCGGGGCCTGATCGCCGGGGACGCGCCCGCTCTGCGGGCCGCCCACGTCACGCAGGCCACCGAGCTGCGCGAGGCGCTCCGCTCGGTCCTGCTCGCCCACACGCACGGTGAGCGCGACGACGCGGCCGGCGCGGAGATCGAGCGGGCCGGTGACCGGGGGCAGCTCAGCGTCCGCCTGCACCCCGATGGGTCGGTCCAGATCTCCCCCCGCGCGCCCGGATACAACGGGGTCCTGGCGCAGATCCTGGTGCCGGCGACCTACGCCGCGCTCGACGGGACCTGGCCGCGACTGAAGGCGTGCAACGGCGAGGACTGCCTGGAGGCCTTCTATGACCAGAGCCGCAACCGTTCGGGACGGTGGTGCGACATGGCGGTGTGCGGCAACCGCGAGAAGGTCCGGGCCTACCGATCCAAGCGGGCGGGCTAGTGCGCCGCTAGCGGCCCCGCCGGCTCGCCGTCAGCCGTCAGCCGTCAGCCGTCAGCCGTCAGCCGGCGGCTGGCTGCCGGTTGGTGAGGAACGTCGCCGCCGGGATGCCGATGATCAGGCACACGGCGGCTGACAGCAGCAGCGTGTGATGGACGGTGGAGGCGGTGAGCGTGCCGGACAGGGCCACCCCGGCCAGGCCGGCGCCGATCGCCGCTCCGAGCAGCCGCCCGACTGAGAGCAACGCCGAGGTGCGGCCGTGGGACGCCTGCGGGCTGGCGTTGAGCGCCGCGCGGGAGGTCGGCACGAACAGCATGCCCAGCCCGAGCCCGACCGGGATCAGCGGCAGCACGGTGACGATCCCGTCGAGGCTGACCCCCGGGATCCCGAGGATCGCCAGCCCGACGCCGGCGCCGGCGAATCCCAGCAGGGCCGGCAACTGCTCGCCGCGACGGTCGACCAGCTTCCCGGCCAGCGGCGCGGCGGCGCCGACGAGCAGCGCCACCAGCACGAGCGCACCGGACGCCCCGAGCGCGGAGAAGCCGGCCACGCGCTGGAGATACTGCTCGGCGATGTAGAACGCTCCGATCATCACCGCGAACGTGAGGCCGGCGACGAGCGTGGCGGCGAGAACGATCCGGTTGAGCGCCGGGTTGCCGCCCTCGCTGTCGTCGTGCACGGTGCTCGGCACCAGCCGAGCGATCGCCAGGGCCGCCGCCAGCGTCAGCGGCAGCAACGCCCACCAGTTCGCGCGCCAGCCGAATGCCACTGTCAGCACGCCGCCCAGCAGCGGCCCGAGCAGGTTGGACATGCCGGCGCTCGCGCCCCAGATCCCCAGCGCCGACCCGCGGCGTTCCGCGGGGAACCCAGACACAGCTCCGGCGAGGGCGGCCGGGCTCACCAGTCCGGCCCCCGCCCCCTGGATGACCCGCGCGAGCAGCAGCATGTCGAAGCTGCCGGCGAGCGCGCCGGCGAGGGCGCCGACGCCGAACACCGCCAGGCCACCGAGCGCCAGCCGTCGCGCTCCGAAGCGATCGACGAGCTCGCCGCCCGGGATCAGCAACAGCGCGTACGCGGCGAAGTAGGCGCTCAGCACCGCCGAGGTGGTGCTGCCCTTGACGTGGAGCCCGTGCGCCACCGATGGCAGCGCCACCGTGATCAGCGTGCCGTCGAGCTGGAGCAGGGCCGCAGCGGCCGTGCAGGCCGCCAGCCGGGTCCACGCCGAACGTGGCAGCTTGGGCTTGCTCGAAGCCTGCCCGTCAGCGGGCGATGCGACTGTGGAGATGGGCACCGTCCCAGTATTGCGGCTCGGGCGCGAGGAGCGCCGCATCCGTAAGCGGGCTGACCAATACCCATCGTCGCCGCGCCCGGCGGCGCCGGCCCGGACGGTGGCGGCTAGCCTCGGCGCCGCGTGAAGTTGTCCGACGTACGCCGGGTTCTGACGATCGCCGCCGCGGCCATGGCGGTGCTCGTGGTCGCGGGCTCGGTGGTCGCGGCCGTGCGCCACTCCGATCCGAGCCCAGCGCGGGCCTCGGTCCCCGCACCGCTGGCGGCGGGCACCGAGCTGGCGCGTCCGAGGGCGCTCCCGACCCTCACGCTCACCGATGACCGCGGCCGGACGGTCGCCCTGCGTCGCGCGTGGCGGGGCCGCTACGTGATCCTGGCCCCGTCGATGACGCTGTGCCACGAGGTGTGCCCGATGACCACCGCGGTGCTGATGCAGGTGCAGGCGGAGGTGCGCCGGACCGGACTCGGCCACCGCGTGATCGTCGCCAGCGCCACCGTCGACCCGTGGCGCGACCGCCCGGCCCGCCTGCACGCCTACGCCCGGCTCACCGGCGCCGACTTTCAGATGCTCACCGGCAGCCAGGCCCAGATCCGGAGGCTGTGGGCGTTCTTCGGCGTGTCGTACTACCGGGTGGCGCAAGGTCACCCGCCCGACGTCGATTGGATGACCCACCGGCCGGAGACGTTCGACGTGCAGCACACCGACGCGCTGTTCCTGCTCGATCCCGCCGGGCAGGAGCGGATCGCCGATGACGGCATGCCTCAGGTGAGCGGCCGCCTACCGGGCGCGCTGGCCTCGCTGCTCAACGCCGAGGGCCGGCAGAACCTCGCTCACCCCGAGTTCGCGTGGTCGGCGCCCGAGGTCGTCGACGATCTCGATTTCCTCATGAACCGCTCGATCCCGGCCACCCAGGCGCCCACGGTCACTCCGCCCACTCCCGCCGCGGCGGCGACCGAGCTGACCCGCTCCCCCCGCGCGCTAGCCGCGCTGCACCGCCAGGCGTCCCAACTGCTCGGATCTGACTCGGCGCTGGCGGCCCGGCTGCGCTCCCTGCATGGCTACCCGGTGGTGATCAACGCGTGGGCGTCGTGGTGCACGCCGTGCCGGGCCGAGTTTCCGCTGTTCGCGAGCGCCGCGGCCCGCTTCGGGCGCACGGTCGCGTTCCTGGGGACCAACGTCAACGACAGCCCGGGGAACGCTCGCGCCTTCCTGGCGGCGCACCCGGTGAGCTACCCGAGCTACGAGGGATCCTCGTCGTCGCTGAGCTGGCTGGCCCAGATCGAGGGGATGCCGACCACCATCTTCCTCACGCGCGCGGGCACGGTCGCCGATGTCCACACCGGGCAGTACCAGACCGAGGGCACGCTCGTCGACGACATCGAGCGCTACGACCGCTGACGCCGGCCGCGTTCGGCCTCCGGCACGCCCGCCCCGGGCGCCGGCGGCGCCGCACCCGATGGTTACGGATTAGTTATGAATCGTGCATGAACTCGCTGGAAACGGCGGGGTCATCATCTATCTTTTGCGTCATGTCCTTCTCTCGGTTCTCACGACCCATGGCGCCCACCGCCAACCCGGCGCTGACCCGCGACCAGACGAGCGCCATTTTCGGTCCGGTGATGGGCCTTGTCGCCCTCACCCTCGGCTGCACGGCGCTCGGCGCGTACATCGGGCGGAATTTCTCCGGAGGCAGCGGCCTCCTGTTCATCATCGTGCTGTTCGGCTGCGTCATCGGCCTGCAAGCCGCGTCGGCCCGTGGTCATCAACAGCTGGCGACCGTGCTGCTGTTCTCGCTCGGCCTGGCCCTCGGCATCTTCCTGGGGCCCGTTCTGTCCTACTACCTCAAGGCCGATCCGAACGCGGTGTACCAGTCCGCCGGCTCGACCGGCCTGTTCGTGGCCGGCCTCGGGGCGTACGGGTATGCCACGCGGCGCGACCTCTCGTCGTGGTACCGGACCCTGTTCTTCGCGCTGATCGCGCTGATCGTCTTCGGGTTGGTGGCGGTGTTCGTCGCCATCCCCGGCGCCAACATCATCTGGTCGGTCGGCGGCCTGATCATCTTCGGCGGCTTCACCATCTTTGACTTCAACCGTCTGGCCCGCCGCGGCACGGCGGCGAGCGCGGTGCCGATCGCGGCGTCGATCTTCCTCGACGTCTTCAACATCTTCCTGTTCTTCCTGACGCTGTTCGGCGGCGGCGGGTCGCGCCGCTAGACCGGACGGGGGTGGGTCCCGCTCCCGGTCCCGCGGACGCGGCGCGTTACCGCTGGTCGTCGTCGGCGACGTAGTGCCGGGTCCCGGCGGCGTCCTCCCACACCCGCATCACACGGTTGGTGCGCGGATCCCGGAAGCGCTCGGCGGTCGGCCGCCAATCCGCGGCGGCGGCATCAGCATCGCCATGACCGCGACCCCACCGCGGGCGCGAGACCGTCCCCGGAGGTGCGTCCGAGGCCAGCGGTGGCAGGTCGGCGAGCACGGCCGCCACCTCCTCCCGGGTTTCGGCGGCCGTCACCGCGGTAACGCGGCGCTCGAGCTCGGCCACGTCCAGCCGCCCCTCGGCGGCGTGCCGGCTCAGCCGGTCAAACAGCTGCTCTCGCTCGGCATCGCCTAGACGCACGGCGAGTCGATCAGGGGCCGAGGCGCTGCACCTTGACCGCGGTGCCGTAGGCCACGATCTCGGTGAACTGCTGGCCGATCTCCGACCCGTCGAAGCGCACCGCCACCACCGCATCGGCGTCGAGCAGCCGCGCGTTCTCGACCATCCGGTCGATCGCGTGGCGTCGCGAGTCCTCCAGCAGCCGCGTGTACTGACTGATCTCGCCGCGGCGCAGCGACTTGAAGGCGGCGCCGACGCTGCCGGCGAACCCCATGCTGCGGACGACGAGGCCGTACACGATCCCCAGGTTCTCCCGGATCTCCATCCCGGGGAGATCGAGCGCGGTGGTCATCGGCAAACCGGCGGCTGGGCGCTCCTCGTCGGACACTTCTCGGAACGCTAGCAACGCCTTGCCGACACCATCCAGCTACCTTTGCTCACGCGATGCGCCCACGCCTGCTCACCCTGGCCGCCGGATGTGCCTGCGCCGCCGCGCTGGCGGCGTGCGGGAGCTCGAACTCGACCGCCTCGACCAGCTCGGCCGCCGCCGCCTCGAGCAGCTCGACGAGCTCGCCCGCCGCCGGCACGGGGACCAGCAGCGCCGTCACCACCAGCTCGGGCCCGCAGATCGGGTTCGAGGCCGTCCCGCTCGAGCAGGGGCCGCCGCTCGCTCCCGCGAGCACCACCGGCACCACCCCCGTCGATGGGATCTCCTGCGCTCCGGTCGAGCAGCTCGCGTACCACATCCACGCTCACCTGGCGGTGTTCAAGGCTGGCCAGCTCTACCAGCTGCCGGCCGGGGTCGGAATCCCCGGATCTCAGCCCGAGCAGACCCAGTACGGCCCGGTCGCCGCCGGCGGCAAGTGTTACTACTGGCTGCACACGCACACGACCGACGGCGTGATCCACATCGAGTCGCCGACCAAGACCATCTACACGCTCGGGGACTTCTTCGATGAGTGGCACCAGCCGCTCACCGCCACCCACGTCGCCGGGCTCACCGGAGCGATCAGCGCCTTCGTCAACGGCAAGCCATGGACGAAGAGCCCGCGCGCCATCCCGCTGCTGCCCCACGAGGACATCCAGCTGGAGATCGGTCAGCCGGCGCCGCCGATCATCCGGATCGACTGGTCAAAGACCCAGCTCTAGCAGCCGTCACGCGCGGCGCCCGCGCCGCCGCCGCGTCACCTCCGCCGCGACGATCGCCACCACCACCGCGACGATGATCACCGAGAACAGCGTCCCGAGATCCTGGAAGACGTCGAGCACCGGCGGCCCGACGAGATACCCGCCGACGCCGATCCCGACCGCCCACACGGCCGCCGAGATCACGTTGATCGGCTGGTACACGCGGCTGCGCGATTGATTGATGCCGGCGAGGAACGACGGCGTGAGCAGGATCGCGATCACCGGATGGCGGGCGAAGATCTCGTCGCCGCGCTCCACGGTCCGGATCCGCAACCAGCGCAGCGGGCCCGGTGCGGTCACCACGGCGCGCCCCGCCTTGCGGCCGATGGCCCAGCCGGCGAAGCCGCCGGCGGTCGCCGCCGCCCATGCGACCACCACGACGGTGCCCAGATCGAGCTGGTGCTTGGCCGCCAGGACCCCGGCGGCGAGCAGCAGCGGCTCGCCCGGCCCGGGCACCCCCAGCCAGCTCGCCGCGCAACCCGCGGCCAGTCCCACGTAGTCGATCGGCGGCCCGTGGAAATGATGGTGCAGCGCGAGATGGATGTGCAGCAGGGCCGGCGCCAGCGCCATCCCCGCTGTGGCCGATCGCCGCACGCGCCGATCGTGGCACATGACGGGCGCCGTCCCGTCCCCGCCGCCGGGATAGTCGCCCACCGTGATCCTTGTCCACGTGGCCAATGCCGGCCGGTGCCGGGTCACCGAGGATTCCGACGGCAATGAGCGAGGTCATCGTCTCCTACGACGGCACCACCCACGACGACGACGCCCTCGCGCTCGGCAAGATGCTGGCCGTCGGTCCGATCACGCTGTCCCTCGCCTACGTGCGCCACACGCGTGAATACGACCCGCGGCGCGAAGAGATCGGCGAGTACGACGCCGGCCGCCGGCTGGAGCAGGGCGCGCAGTGGCTGGCCGATCCGGACATCAAGCGCCATATCGTGATCGATCCGTCGACGAGCACCGGCCTGGCCAAGCTGGCCGCTGCCGAGGGCGCGCAGCTCATCCTGTTCGGCTCGGACTACCGCACGGCGCCGGGCCGCGTGGAGCCCGGTGGATCGGCCCAAGGGCTGCTCCAGGGCGGGTCGGTCGCCATCGGGGTCGCCGCCGCCGGGCTGCGCACGAACGGCAGCGAGTCGATCACGACGATCTCGGTGGCGGGCGAGGCCGGCGGCGCCGCTGACCAGACCGCACAATCACTGGCGGTGGCGCTCGGTGCCCAGATCGTCGCCGGCGGCGGCGATGCTGACCTGATCCTCGTCGACTCGCAGAGCAACGCGCCGACCGGCACGATCGCCCTCGGCGGCTCGACCCGCGCCCGCCTGGACTCGGCGCGCGGGTCGGTGATCGTGCTGCCGCACGGCACGCCGCTCTCGCTGTA
>DATCFW010000045.1:0-6737 GCA_036509295.1 Solirubrobacteraceae bacterium
CGGACCGAGGCGGGGCGTTCGATCGGGCGCCCCCACCTGGCCCAGGCGGTCGTCAGCCGACCCGAGAACCGCGACCGGCTCGGAGCCGCGGGTCTGCTCGATCCCAGCGCATTCCTCGTGGCTTACCTGATCGAGGGCGCCCCGGCATTCGTGCCCCGCGCCGCGCCCACCATCCAGGAGGCGATCGAGCTCATCCACGGCGCCGGCGGCGTGGCGGTGTGGGCGCACCCGTTCTGGGATATCGCCGAGCCGCACGAGGTGCTGGACGCCCTCGATCGCTTCGTGGGGATGGGTCTGGACGGCGTGGAGGCCTTCTACGTGACCCACACCGAGACTCAGACCCGGCTGATGGCCGCCCGCTGCGCGGAGCTGGGGCTGCTCAGCACCGGCTCGTCTGATTTCCACGGGCCGGCGCACGCCACGTTCGCCGCGTTCCGCGCCTTCCGCACCTACGGGCTCGAACCGCGGCTGGGACCACTCGCCCGTTGAGGGCCGCCGTGATCGTGGCCGGACGATCTCGGCGACCTTCAACGGGCGAGCCGCCCCGGCGCGACGCCCGCTGAGCGCGCCGCGCTGAGCGCGCCGCGGGAGCCGCGGTGTCGGTCCCGGCTTACGCGGTCTTGGGTGCGCGCGCGATCACGAGCGTCCGCTTGGGCGCGGCGAGCACGAGCACCCGCTGACCGGCCGTGACGGCCGACAGGCTCGTCTTCTGGCGATCATCGCGGACGACGGCGTTGGCGGGAATCGTCAGCGTCACCGTCTTGTACGCGGCCTTCGGCGTGCCCTCGGTGATCGTGAGCTGCTGCCCGTTCACCGAGTCCACCTTGCCGCGCTCGAAGGTGACCGTCTTGAAACCAGCCTTGGTCCGGATGACGACGCTGCCGTCGACGGCGCGGGTGGCGAACCGCCGCAGACCGCCCCGCCGCCCCAGCTTGGCGTGGCCCTTTGCCGCGGCCTTGGCCGGGCTGTTGGACGCGGCGCCGGCGGTGGCGATCGCGCTCGCGCCGCCGCCGAGGGCGACGCAGACCACCGCTACCACCAGCAGTCGTGAGTGTTTGCGCAGTGATGACATCAGTGGTGCTCCTTGCTTGTCGTTGTCTGACTCATGCCCGGACACCGTCGCGGACGTCTGAAAGCAACCTGTCAGCCGAAGGTCAGGTGCGTGTAAAGCCGCCTCGGCCTCCCGTTCGGCGCCGCGTACGATGACGCCGGTGCCGACGACCGTGATGGTGGTGGAGGACGAGGCGCACATCGGCGCGCTCATCCGCACCTACCTGGAGCGCGCCGGCTATCACGCCCTGTGGGTTCGCTCCGGTGAGGAGGCGCTCACCGAACTGCGCCGCCATCCGGTGCGGCTCGTCGTTCTGGATATCGGGCTGCCCGGGATCGACGGCTTCGAGGTGTGCCGGCGGATCGGCGGCGAGGTGCCGGTGATCATGCTCACCGCGCGCGACGATGAACCCGACCGCGTCGCCGGCCTGGAGGTGGGGGCCGACGACTACGTCGCCAAGCCGTTCTCCCCGCGCGAGCTGACCGCTCGGGTCAAAGCCGTCCTGCGCCGGACCGGTCGGACGCTGGCCGGCGGGGATCTCCACGACGTGCTGGCGCTGGGCCCGGTGGTGCTCGCCCGGGGCGCGCGCGAGGTGCGCGTCGACGGCGAGGACGTGGAGCTGACCCAGCGCGAGTTCGATCTGCTCGAATATCTGCTCCGCCACGCCGGTCAGGTCGTCACGCGCGATCAGCTGCTCGAAACCGTCTGGGGCTTTCGCTCCCCGGGCGAGACGCGGACGGTGGAGGTCCACGTGGCGCAGCTGCGCAAGAAGCTCGGCCACGCCGGCCTGATCCGCACGGTCCGCGGCCTCGGGTACAAGGCCAGCGCCGCCGAATGACGCACGCTGCCGGCGAGCGGAGGCGATTAGGGTGAGCCTGCGACGCCGGGTCCTCGCCTACCTGGCGCTGGCGGCGATCGCGTCGTGCGCACTCACGGTCGCGGTGGCGGTGGTGCTGGTGCGCCACCGCATCTCGACCCAGCGGATGTCGGCGTTGCAGGCCCAGTCCGAGCTGGTCGCCGTCGTCGGTGGAGCGCCGGGCGCGCTGCACGCCGGCGAGCACGTCTACCGGGTCGGCAGCGGCCGGCCGATCCGGGTCCGGCCGCGATTGGCGCGGGTCGTGCTGGCGGCGATTCCCAGCTCCGGCGACGGCGCCGGGACGATCTCGGCGGCCCACCGGTCGTACCTGTACGCGGCGCGCACCACGCTGAACGGACGAGTCGTGCTCGTCCGCGGAGCTGGGCTGGCGTTTGCCGAATGGCGGCCGTTCCTGTCGAGCCTGGTGCTTGCCGGCTTGGGCGGCGCCGCGCTCGCTGCGCTGCTGTCGTTCCTGCTCGCCCGGCGTCTCACCCGCCCGATCGCCGACCTGGCGGCGGCGACCCACCGCGTGGCGGCGGGCGAGACGGCGGTGGAGGTCCCGGTGCACGGGGAGGACGAGCTCGCGGCGCTCGGCGAGTCGTTCAATCGGATGTCAGCGGAGCTGAGCCGGGCCCGCGAGTCCCAGCGCACCTTCCTGGAGTCGGTCAGCCACGAGCTCAAGACGCCGCTCACCTCGATCCGCGGCTACGCCGAAGCGGTGGGCGAGGGTGCCGTGCCCCCGACCGAGGGCGGCCGGATCATCGGCACCGAGACCGATCGGCTCGAGCGCCTCGTCTTCGACCTGCTCGATCTCGCGCGGCTCGGACGAGCCGGGTTCGCGGTGGAGCGCCGGGACATCGACCTGACGACGATCGCCGCCGCGGCGGTCAAGCGCCACCTGCCGCGAGCCGGTGAGCTTGGCGTCGAGCTCGACTGCAGTGGGGAGAACGGCTCGTTCTCGGTCGGCGACGCCGGCCGGCTGCTGCAGGCCACCTCCAACCTGATCGAGAATGCCCTGCGGCTGACGCCCGCCGGTGGGTCGGTGCACGTGCTTGCCCGGCCCGGCGAGATCACGGTGCAAGACACCGGGCCCGGCCTGGCCGCGAGCGACCTTCCGCACGCGTTCGATCGCTTCTACCTGTATGACCGCTACCGGTCCGAGCGAGCGGTCGGGTCCGGGCTGGGGCTGGCGATCGTCAAGGAGCTGACCGACGCGATGGGCGGCGGGGTGAGCGCCGCCAATCGGGCTGGCGGCGGCGCCGAGTTCACCATCAGCGTCCCGATCGCGTGAGCCGTCGGTTCAGCCAGGATCGATGGATCCGGGTTCAGGCGGGCACGGCGCGCTGGTCGAGGTGCGCGCCGACCTTGCGCTTGACGCGCTGCAGGGCGTTGTCCACGGTCTTGCAGTCGCAGTCCAGGCGCCGGCCGACCTCCTCGTAGGAGTGGCCGTCGAGGTAGAGCGCCAGCACGCGCGACTCCAGCTCCGACAGGGCGGTGGAGATGCACGCGACGAGGGCGCGCAGCTCCTCGGAGGAGATCACCTGGTTGACCGGATCGTGCACGGTCGAGCCCGGGATCACCTCGTCCAGGGTCGGCTCGCCGTCGCCCGTTCCCCCGGCGGGCGTGCTCGAGAACGAGATGTACTGGTTGAGCGGAGTGTGCTTGTTGCGCGTCGCGGTCTTGACCGCGGTGATGATCTGGCGGGTGATGCACAGCTCGGCGAAGTTGCGGAAGCTGGACTCGCGGTCGGTCCGGTAATCCCGGACGGCCTTGTACAGGCCGACGAGCCCCTCCTGGATGAGATCGTCAGCGTCGCCGCCGGCGAGGAAGTACGAGGATGCCTTGAGACGGACGAATCCGTAGTACCGGCGGACGATCCGATCGTACGCATCGGCGTGGCCCTGCTTGGCCAGCGCAATCAGAAAGCCATCCTCAACCCGAAGTTGAGACTGAGAGTTAGTAGACAATCGAGCCACGAGACCAACCTTTCCCGCTGCCGCGCACGCGGCAGTCGGATTGTTCGTGGCGGGCTACCTCCCCTGGCGCCGCGCTGTATATAGCCTTCCCAGAAAAGCGGGCGCGTTTCCGGCCCAACTCCCCGTCACCCGAACCTAAAGCTCGAGTTGATCCTTATTCTGCGGCGGCAGCTTGACATAGCACCGCGCCGGTGTCAAGGCCGAAGCGGTGTTATGCACACCGGCTTGCGCGCGGTTCATCCAGCCGGCACAAGCTCGGGTCCGGCGGGCCCGTCGCGGACCTCCCAGCCGAGTTGCGAGAGCTCGTCGCGCAGCCGGTCGGCCGCGACCCAGTCGCGGGCCTCCCGGGCTTGCTGGCGAGCCTCGAGGAGCGCTCGAGCGTCGGCGGAGACCGGCGCGGACGGGTTGGCCAGCAGGCTGGCCAACCCGAGCACGTCGAGCATCTCGTCCAGATCGTCGCGCCCGACCGTCCCCGGAGCGCTGCGGTTGGCCTCCCGCTCCCATCTCGACAGCACCGCCAGGGCCTGCGGAGTGTTGAAGTCAGCGGCGAGCGCGTCGAAGAACCGCTCCTTCAGCGGCCCCGACCACTCCGGGCTGGCGCCACCGCGCAGGCCGCGGGCGGTGTTCCGGATCCCGGCCGCCCGCCGCTGCGCCTCGACCAATCGTTCCTCGTCGTACTCCATGGGTTGGCGATAATGGGCGCCGGAGAAGTACATGAGCAGCGTCTCGGGGCCGTGGCGTTCGAGCGCCTCGCCGAGCATGAACACGTTGCCGATCGACTTTGACATCTTCTCGCGGTTGAGCCGGACCAACCCCACGTGCATCCACAGCCGTGTCAGCTCCCGGTCACGCGCCGCGCGGGTCTGGGCGGCCTCGTTCTCGTGGTGGGGGAAGATGAGGTCGCTGCCGCCCCCGTGGACCTCGAATCCGACCCCCAGCAGCTCCTCGGCCATCGCCGAGCACTCGATGTGCCAGCCCGGACGACCGGGGCCCCAGGGAGAATCCCAGGAGGTGTCCTCCATCTCCTTGTGGGCCTTCCACAGTGCGAAGTCGACGGGATCGCGCTTGCGGGCCGCTCCATCCACCTCATCTCCCTGGTCCATCTGGTCGATATGACGATGGGACAGCTCGCCGTATCGCGGGTACGAACGAACTGAAAAGTAGACGTCTCCATCGGCCGCATACGCATGACCGCGCTCCACCAACTCCTCGATCAACCCCACGATTCCCGGGATCGTCGCGCTCGCCAGCGGCTCGTGGTCAGGCCGGCCGAGCCCGAAGACGTCGGTGTCGGCCTTATACGCGGCGGTCATCTGCTCGGCCAGGAGCTCGCTCGCAACCCCCGCCTGGCGCGCCGCCACGTAGATCTTGTCATTGATGTCGGTGATGTTGCCGACGAACACCGGCTCGTACCCCTCATGGGCGAGAAACCGCTTGAGCAGGGAGAACACGACGAACGGGCGGGCGTTGCCCACGTGGACCCGGCCGTACACCGTCGGGCCGCAGGCGTACAGTCGCACGCGCGGCGGGGCTTCCGGCACCAGCTCCCGCATCTCGTTACTCAGGGTGTCGTGCAATGTCACGGTGCGCACAGTGCGAAAAACCCTAGTGCAGCGCCGACGATCTCTCCGGACCGGCCCGAACGTTAGTCGCGTAACGATGTCCGCCATCACCGACCGCTCAGTCCGCCTCGCCGCCGTCGAGCAGGCGTTTCGGAGCCTGCCGGACCGCTATCTCGGCGCCGATCCGGGCTTCGACGCGACCTACCAGATCAAGCTGACCGACCTCGGCCACACCTGGGAGGTTCGGTGCACGACCCATGGGGCGCGCGTGCGCAAGGGCGCGACCCGCCGTCAGCCGGACGTGAGCATCTCCACCGACGCGAGCACGTGGCTGGCACTGCGCGAGGGCGAGATGTCGGGCATCGACGCCTTCGAGCGGCGCCAGCTCAGCGTCCGCGGCAACCTGGACTACGCCGTCGGGTTCGAGGGCATGTTCCGGCTGCCCGGGGGCCGGCCGCCGCTGGTGCAGATCCACGACGTGCCGGTCGGCCGTCACCGCATCTCGACGCTAACGATGGGCCACGGACCCGACGTGCTGCTGCTGCACGGACTCGGCGGGACGCGAGCGTCGCTGTTCGCCACCGCGGCAGCGCTCAGCCAGCGCTACCGCGTGCACGCCCCCGATCTGCCCGGCTTCGGGTCTTCATCCAAGCCGGCCCGCGCGCCGTACAACGCCCGTTGGTACGCGGAGACGATGCTGGCGTTCATGGATGCCCAGGACATCCCTCAGGCGCACGTGGTCGGCAACTCGATGGGCGGCCGGATCGCGATCGAGATGGGGCTGATCGAATCGGATCGGATTCGCTCGCTCGGCCTGCTCTGCCCGGCGGTGGCCTGGGTCAGGCGCGGCTTTCACCCCGTGGTGCGGCTGCTGCGGCCCGAGTTCGGCCTGCTCCCCCACGGCTTCACCCGCAACGCCGTGGCCCATCAGTTCCAGAGCCTGTTCTACGACCGCGATCGGCTCGATCCCGAGGTGGGCGCGCTGATGGTCGATGAGTTCCGTCGGATCTACCACTCCCCCGGCGCCCGTTTCGCGTTCCTGGCCTCGGCCCGCAACATCTATCTCGAGGCCCCGTATGGCCGCCACGGGTTCTATCCGCGGCTCGCCGAGCTGCGCCCCCCGGCCCTATTCGTCTGGGGCACTCACGACGGCCTCATCCCGGCGGCGTTCGGCCGCCACGTTCGCCGGTGGCTGCCCAGCGCCGAGCAGGTGACGATGGAGTCCTGCGGCCACGTGCCCCAGGTGGAGCGGCCCGAGGAGACCAACGAACTGCTGCTGCAGTTCTTCGCCC
>DATCFW010000046.1:0-5989 GCA_036509295.1 Solirubrobacteraceae bacterium
CCCCGGTGGATGCGTGGGCGGCCCTGGCGGCTGGCCGTGGTCGTCGCGGTGGCGGTGGCGGCGGCGATCACCGTGGCCGGGGTGCCGGCGTCCGACGCATTGGACGGCGGGGTGCGCGGGATCGCCGACGCGCTCGTCTGCCTGGTCGGCTTTGCGACGCTAGGGCGCTACTTGGGTTTGTGGTCCCCGCGTCGGGCGATCTGATTGCGGGCCGCTGCTCCGCGGCTCAGGCGGTCCGGAACATCCGGTGATCCTCGCCGAGCAGCGGCAGCTCGTCGCACATCGCCGTCAGGCGCGACACCGTTCGCCCGGTAATCTGGTCGCACAGCTCCTCGCGATCGAAGATGTTCGTCGTCACCACCATCGAGCGCTTGCTCTCATAGCGAGCGTTCACGATCGAGTAGAGCGCCTCCAGAACCCATTCCGACGTCTTCTCGGCACCGACGTCGTCGACGTGGAGCAGATCGACCGAGGTGAGGCGATCGAGCAGCGCGATGAACGAGCCGTCGGCGCGAAACACGTCGCGGATCTCGCTCAGCAGTCGCGGCAACGAGTAGATCGCCACCGACCGTCCGGCGTCGAGTGCTGCCTTGGAGACGAGCATCGCCAGCGTTGTCTTGCCGGTGCCGCTCGGGCCCATGAACCACAGCCCGTTTCCGGCGTCGAGCTGGTGATCGATCCCGTTCACGAAGCGCCGCGTTTGCGCGACGATGGTCGGATCGATGTCCGTCACCGGTGGCCGGTCGAATGCCACGTCGCGGTACAGGCGCGGAACCACGGCCGACAGGCTGCGGGCGCGGGCCCGCGCCACGCGCTGGGACCGGCAGCGGCAGTCATAGGCCGTGTTGGTCTCCACGTCGTACATGAACCCGCCACCATCGCAGGCATCGAACGGGCAGTCGCTCATGACGCGAACCGCTCCCCGGCGTAGCTCATGAACTTCGGATACTCCTTCTGGAAGGTGAGCACCACCTCGCCGACGGGGCCGTTGCGGTGCTTGGCGATGATGATGTCGGCCTCGCCGGGTCGCTCGGAGTCCTTCTCGTAGTACTCGTCGCGGTAGATGAACATGACGAGGTCCGCGTCCTGCTCAATTGCACCGGATTCACGTAGATCTGAGAGAACCGGCTTCTTCTCCCCGCCGCGCTGTTCGACGGCGCGGCTGAGCTGGGAGAGGGCGATCACCGGCACGTTCAGCTCTCGGGCCAGGCCCTTGAGCCCCCGGCTCATCTGGGCCACCTGCTCGACCCGGCTCTCGATGCGACCTTCGGAGCGCATCAGCTGGAGGTAATCCACGATGATCAGGCCCAACCCACCATCGACCTGGGCGTGCAGGCGCCGGCACTTGGAGCGGATCTCCAGCACGCCGGTGTCGCTGGAGTCGTCGACGAACATCGGCGCGTCGGACAGGCGCTGGCAGGCCTCCAGGATCTTCGGCCAGCGATCGGCGGCGACCTTGCCACGGCGCAGATCCTCGCCCTTGACCCGCGCCTGGGAGGCGACGAAGCGCTGGGCGAGCTCGGACTCGGACATCTCGAGTGAGAACAGCGCTACCGGGTGGCCGGCGAGCACGGCGTTCTCGGCGAAGTTGGCCACCAGCGCGGACTTGCCCATTGACGGCCGGGCCGCCAGGACGATCAGGTTGCCGGGCTGGAAGCCCCCGGTCTTTTCGTCGATGTCCTTGAATCCGGACGTGGTGCCGGTCAGCGCCGTCTTGGAGATCGACAGCCGATGCAGCTTGTCGGTCTCCTCATGCAGGATGTCCGCGATCGACCGGATCTTCTTCTGGCGGTCGTCGGTGGCCACCTCGAGCACCGAGCGCTCGGCCTGCTCCATCAGCTCGCGCGCCGGCGCCTCGCGGGCCAGCACGCTGGCCTGGATCTGGTAAGAGGCGGTGAGCAGCGCGCGCAGCTTGGCGTTGTCCCGGACGATCCGGCCGTACTCGCGCGCGTGGCCGGCGGCCGGCACCCATCCGGCGAGCTCGTCGATCGCCGGCGGCCCGCCGACCTCGTCGAGCTTGCCGTGGTGGCGCAGCCGCTCGGAGACGGTGAGGTGATCGATCTTGCTGTCGGCCTCGTAGAGCTCGAGCATCGCGCCGAACACCGTCCCGTGCTGTTCGCGGTAGAAGTGCTCGGGACGCAGCTGCTCCTCGACGAGCAGCGAGTGGAGATGGCGCTCGTCGAGCAGCACCGCGCCGAGGACCGACTTCTCGGCGTCGAGATTGTGCGGCGGGACGGCGATGCTCTGGACGGCGCTCATGGGGCTTTCGAGAATAGGTCCGTCGGCGGCGGCGAGTGACCGCTCACCTCGCAACACGCGACCTTTACCGCTGAGAGCCGAGCCGGCCACATCATCCACCCCCTTGTCACAAATCCGCCGGTGTGGCGGAATACGTCGGTGATGGCGAACGTCCGGCTGTCTCACGCATCCGACGGCGAGCTGCTGGCCCGCGCTGCCCATGACGCGGAGGCGTTTGGCGTGTTCTACGACCGGTTCGAGGCCGAGCTGCTGGGGTTCCTCTACCGCGCGGTCCGCCGGCCGGACATCGCCGCGGACCTGACGGCCGAGGTGTTTGCGGCGGCGCTGCAGTCGGCGGACCGGTTCGATCCGCAGCGCGGCTCGCCTCGCGCGTGGCTGTTCGGGATCGCCCGCCACGAGCTCGCCGACACGTGGAAGCGCGGCCGCGTCGAGGACCGCGCTCGGCGCAGCCTGGAGATCGAGGCGCTCGTGCTCAGCGACGCGATGCTGCACCGCATCGAGCACGAGCTCGGCGGCGCCGGCGCCGTTCTGGAGCTGCTCGGCGAGCTGCCCGACGATCAGCGGCTGGCGATCGAGGGCCGCGTGCTGGAGGACCGCGACTACGCCGAGCTGGCGGCGTCGCTGGAGTGCTCACCGAGCGTGGTACGCCAGCGGGTCAGCCGCGGACTGAGGAGCCTGCGAATGCGCTTAGAGCAATCGAGATGAGCTACCTCCCGGATCTGCGCCGCTCGCTGGTCCTCGCCGCCGAGCGCCAGGCGCGGACCGAGTCGATGCCCCGTCCGGTTGGCCCGGGTGGCCCGGACGGCCCCGACGGCGCGGTTCCCCCCGGCCGCCCGGCCCGCCGCCGCCGCCGCCGGGTCGCCCTCTCGCCGCCCGGCGTGCGCGGCCTGCCGGTCGTCCTATCGGTCCTGGTCACCGTGGCGGTCGCGGCCGTCGCCCTCACTGAGCTCGCGCCGAGCGCCCACCCCACCCGAGGGCCAGTCGCGCCGCGCTCGGTGCCGGCTCCGTTGCGCGGCCTGTACGACATCCTCGGTGTGCTGCGGCGCCCGCAGACGCGCGTCGACCTCAGCGGGTCCGCGCTCCGGCAGTTCCTCGGCCCGTCCGGCTCACGGCCGTTCCCCCTTGGCACTCCGGACACATCGCTCATCCGCCGCGCCGCCGTGACGCCGGCGGGCGCGGTCTATCTCGTGCCGATGCTGCCGCCGAGCCCGGCGTCCGTCGCCGCCGCACGGCGGCGATTCCCCAAGCTGTACCGAAGGCTGCCGAGCCGAGTGCTGCGCAACAGCATCGAGTTCCGCTCGGGGCTGGCGACGATCGGCATCGGCGGCGCGGGGTGCTGTGCCCGCGCGGCCGCCATCGTGGACGGCCGGGCGCTGTCGTCCAGCGGTGAGTCGACCTCGACCGGCTCGGGGTTTGCCAGCCAGCTCCTGGTGATCGTGCCCGACGGCGTGGCCCGGGTCGAGTTCATGATCGGCGCCAGCCAGTCGTATGACCGGGCCGGCGACGTCGTCCGTCACCCCGGTGTCGACGCGTTCGCCACGGTTCACGGCAACGTCGCCGTGGCGGAGTTGCACCGTGCCGTCGGCGACGGCGCGGTGCCGATGGTCTGGTTCGGCGCCACCGATGCGGTGATCAAGCGGATCGGCAACCCGGCGGCGCTCGGACACGTGCCGAACCTGCCCCGGCCGGGCCCGCAGACGCCGCTGACGCGCGCCGCGCAGCGCAACCCGGCGACGCCCAATCCGGTGCGGGTCACCCCCGCCGTCGGTGGGCCGCACACGAGCTTCACCGCGTCGTGGCGCAACCTGCTCAATTTCGCCAGCTACCGACTGGAGGGCAGCGGCCCGGCCGGCACGCGCTCGTGCCGCGGCGCCAACGACCTTCCCGACGCCCTGGGCGGTGCTCCTCCAGGCGCGGATCTCCGCGGCCACGTCTACTCCCAGCCGCTCCACGTCGGCCAGGACGAGCACCCCTGGTGCCCGGGCACCTACCGCATCAGTATCGCCGTCAGGTCCTTTCAACCTGACCGGACCGCACCGCCGTTTGGCAACGCCACCTTCACCGTTCGCCCCTGACACTCCGGGACGCGGCGACGGCGAGAGCGGGCGTAGCGGATGCGTCCTGCGATCCGCGCATCCACAGACGGGTCGACGACCCCCGGACGCGCGCATCTAACGCTGATTCTGTTATGTTTGCAGTACATAACAGACATCTCTTTATGACTCCACCTTTAGGAAAGAATCCGTACCGACCAGGGGTCGGGACCCGGCCGCTGCATCTGGCCGGACGAGACATGTCCCTGCGCCGTTTCCACTCCGTTCTCCGAGCCGCACCCGAGCAGCCGGCGAATATGAGGCTGACCGGCCTCCGCGGCGTCGGTAAGACGGTGTTGCTCGGAGAGTTCCAGAACGTGGCCAGAGGAATGGACTGGGCCAGCGGGTTTCTCGAACTCCAGCCGAGCCACAATACGGACGGGACCGTGGTGGACGCGCTGACCGAGGTGCTCGGAAGGACGCGGGACAGGATGTCTCGGACGGAGCGGATCCGCACCGCCATGGGCAACGCGGCGAGGCGCGCGGGGACTCTTGGCGTGGGATGGGGGGAGTTCAAGCTCACGTATGAACCCGCGGGACACATCCGCAGCGAAGAGCTGACGCGCTCGCTCTTCGAGACCGTCGACCTGGCGGTGGGGAAGGGTCACCAGGGCTTCGTGCTACTGCTCGATGAGGCGCAGGTGATTCGCGATGAGACGAATCGTCCTTCCGGGCAGCATCCTCTGTCCCTGCTGGTCTCGTCGGTGGTCTCGCTCCAGAAGGCAGAGCTCCCGATCGGACTCGTTCTCTGCGGGCTGCCGACGCTGACCGGCAACCTGCTGCGCGCGCGCTCCTATACCGAGCGGATGTTCAGAGGAGAGGAAGTTGGCTCGCTGACGCCAACCGAGGCCAGAGAGGCGTTTGTGCTGCCGCTCCAAGAAACGCTCATGACCGCTGACGAGCGCTTGGTCAACAGCGCGATCGGCGAGGTGGAAGGGTATCCCTACTTCGTTCAGCTGTGGGGGGCGGAGCTTTGGGATGCCGCCGAGATCGCCGAAACACGTAATCTGACCATCGAGTTGCTCAATGCCGTGCGGCCGGAGATCTACCGTCGTCTCGATTTTGACTTCTACGAGCCTCGGGTCTCCACCCTGACACCGGCCGAGCAGGACGTGTTGCTTGCGACCGCCGACTGCGGATACCCCCCGCTCGTCGTCGCGAACCTCAATCAGGCAATCAGCAAGACGCCTGCCAACATCAACGTGCTCCTTGGTCGTCTGGTCGAAAACGGCGTCCTGTACCGGATCCGAAAGGGGCAGTACGAGTACACGGCGCCCAAGTTCCGCGACTATCTGGTCAGGCGCGCGTCCAGTGGCTCCGCGCCTTCGCTCTTTTGAACGGAGCCACGCTCCGAGCACCCACAGCCCGATTCTGAGGGAAGAACGTACTTGCGGATGGGGCCGCTAGGGCGCTGCGACGACCATGGTCTTGACCGCCGCGGTGACTTCGTCGGCGATCTCGACCACGACCATGTACGTGCCGATATTGCGGATCGGCTCGTCGAGGTGGATCTTGCGGCGGTCGATCTTGAGTCCCCGCGCGTCTCGGATGGCGTCGGCGATGTCCTGGGTCGTGACCGACCCGAACAGTCGCCCGTCGTCGCCGGCCTGCTGGGGGATCGTCAGCACGGTACGTCC
>DATCFW010000047.1:0-4578 GCA_036509295.1 Solirubrobacteraceae bacterium
GGGCATCGACGCCCCCGACGCGCTCATCCAGCTCTTCATCGAAGTCCAGCTCTTCATCGAAGGCCCCTGGCTACCAGCCGCGATCTGGCCCGGCTGAATAGCTACAATGCGAGGGCCGAGGTATGAGAGGCTACCGGCGAGGACATCACGAGCAGCTAGCGCCACTCCGGCGGGACGTAATGTCGCGCGCCGGATATGTTGCCGCTGGAACAGCGGGGACAATTCCGTGCGGGCCGGATCGACCGCGCTACAGCAGCGCGGAAATGGGAGCCGCGAGCCGTGCAGCACAGCACCATCAAGCAGCACCGCGCTGCTGGGCGGCATCGCATCGCGGGGTCGCTCGCCAGATCAGCGCCGTCCAGGAACTACGGGCTGCTCGCCTATGCCGTTCGCGGTGGCGTCGGCGCGCAACGCGCGAGGAGGCGCACGCTTCTCGTGATGTCTGCGTTGAGCCTCGCGATCGGTATTACGGTGGCGGTAGGGCTCGTGACGCTCGTCTCGCCCAGCACACCGCTCCGGGCAAAGCTGGTCGGCTCGGTCGGCTCGCTGCCGGTCGGTCAGGCGCAGTACCCGGTGCCCACGAACGCGATCTTCGTCGCTCCGAACGGCGACGACGCGGCGAGCGGCACGCGCACCGGCCCATTGCGCACGATCTCGGCCGCGATTGCCAAGGCCGGCAGCGGGGCGACCATCGTGCTGCGCGCCGGCACATACCACGAATCGGTCACGATCCCGCCGGCCAAGGGTGGCATCACTATCCAGGCATATCCAAGCGAACGGGTCTGGTTCGACGGCTCAACGGTGGTCTCCGGCTGGACCCAGGTCGGCCGCACCTGGGTTCACAGCGGGTGGACGGCCCACTTCGATCACAGCGCATCGTTCACGCACGGTGACAACTCGGGTGGGTTCCTTAACCCGGCCTACCCAATGGCGGCCTGGCCCGACCAGGTGTTCGTCGACGGCGTCGGGCTGAAGCAGGTGCAGTCGGCAGCCCGGGTCGGCCCGGGCACGTTCTTTGTCAATTACAGCGCCCGGACCCTCACGATTGGCACGGATCCAACCGGGCACGAGGTGCGGGCAAGCGACATCGAGCGGGCGTTCTATGTGGCCGCCCACGGCGTAACACTACGGGGCTTTGGGGTGCGCCGCTACGCGACGCCGTTGCCGCAGATGGGTGCAGTGCTGCTCTATGGCGGAGGGGACGTTGCGCAGAACCTAGTAGTCACCGACAACGCCACGCAGGGCCTGAGCTTCTCGGGAGTGGGCAACCTGGCCGACCATGTGACGGCTGCGGACAACGGCATGGTCGGCATCCACGCGAACATGGCCGACTCGTTCACGATCCAGAACTCCCTGATCGCGCACAACAACGTCGAGCACTTCAACCCCTCGCCGGCCGCGGCCGGCGTCAAGATCACAAGATCACGAGGAGTGACGATCCGAGCCAGCGTCGTCAAGGACACCCTAGGCACCAAAGGCATTTGGCTCGACGAGTCAGTCGTCGGCTTCACCCTCGCCAGCAACACGGTCACGGGCCAGCCGGTCAACGTCCAGGTGGAACTCTCCGACACCGGGATCATCGCGAACAACACTGTCTCGGGCGGCGTCCAGGGCATCTACCTGTTCGACACAGGCAACGTCCGGGTCTATAACAACGACGTGTCCGACAACACGGTCGGGTCGATCTTCCTGTCTCAGGACGCGCGGCGCGAGGCCAATCCGTCCGATCCCGGTCACGACCCGCGGCAGCCGATCCCCGATCCGAGCTGCCCGTGGCTCACCCGCAACATCACGGTGGCCAACAACGTGTTCGGGCCTTACCCGCGGGGCGGGCTGTTCCAGTTCTATGCCCTCGACAAGCAGACGCGCATCCCCGCGGACGCGATGAGTCTAGTCATAACCGGAAACGCGTTTCAGGGCGCTGCCCGCCGCGGACTCGGGCGTCAGGTGCCCACGCTCATCGGCTGGGGCGGCGGCAACAATGTGACGGTGATTCGGTATGACTCGGTCACGGCGTTCCAGCAGGCCAAGAACGCGACCTGGACGAACACCGAGGTGGTGTCGCCGGGTTACCGGGAGCTGGTGCGCGACGCGTCGGACTGGAGTGCCAAACCGATTCCTGCCGACGTCGCGGCGGCCATTGGCGTCCCGGCCGGGACGCGCGTGGTCGGCAGGGTCTGATCAGCTCGCGCCATCAAGCAGCTTCAACAGCCGTTGCCGGAGACGCTGTTCGGACGGCGATACCTCGCGTTCAGTGACGATCCTCGCCCAGTACTCGCCAGCCTCCTCTTCCTCGCCGCGCAACCGCATCGGCCGGACCGGACCGGGGCGCAGCGCGGTTGCGACAGCGTGCAGGTAGACGGCATCGGCGTGTGGTGGTGCGATGCCCGCATCCTCCCAGTCGATAAGCCAGGTTGTGCCACGACCGCGCCGCAGGTTCCATGGAGCCAGGTCACGGTGGGCGCCTCGCCAGTGGTCGGGAACCCCGGCGGGCCGTGGGACCGTCGCCTCGACGAGCGTGGAGATCTCGGCGAGGGCTGCGTCGTCCAGCCGGTACCGGGGAGCATGCGGCCTGGGGCTCATCGCCTCGTAGCCCACCCATTGCCATCCGTCGATCTCGCCCGACGCGATCAAGCGTGGCACGCGAAACCCGCGTGCGCCTCGTGACTGCGCTGCCGCGCTGATCATGCGCTCGCGCTCGAACGATTCGGACTCGCGCCGGATCCGTACCAGCATCGACTCAACACCGGCGCACACCAGCAGGGTGAGGCTCTGCCGCGCGGCCTGCAGTCGCTCGTAAATCGCGATGCCGTCAGGCTCTCGTCCCACCGCTTCGATCCAAGCCGGCCACATAGCGGCGACAACGGGACGCGGTATCGACGAGGGCCAGGTCTCACGCGCGCCTGGTAGCGCCCGGCCGCCCATCACCTTCGCCGATAGCCAAAGGCAGTACTGCGCGGCGAGCGAGACCGGCTTCGAAGCGGTGTAGAGGCTCATCGCGACTGCGGTAGCAGAGGGAGGTCCGGTCGGGAGGAGGACGTTGTGCCACTGTGGCGGAAACCGCACATACTGCTGGCCGAAAGGCGTGCAAGTGGCTTGCTCGGACGGCGTGCTGCCATGGTTGGTCATGCCATACAGTACTTCCGGTGACCGGAATGAACGCGAGGCCGCGCACTGGACGCTCCACCAACGTGGTCGTGTCACTCGGGCGCGAGCTCATCCAGGCCTACGGCATGGCAACTGCCACGCTCCGGCCGCATCCGGAGTTCCTGGTCATCGGTGCGAAGCGGGGCGGCAGCACGTCGTTCTACTACGACCTGCTGCAACACAGTCACGTCTGTCCCTTGTTCCCGCGACCGGACCACCTGCCTAAGGCCGAGCCGACCAAAGGTATTCACTTCTTCGATCAGAACTTCGACCGCGGCGAGCGCTGGTACCGCGCCCACCTCCCGTCCCGCTTCGCCCGCAGTCGGCTGATCGCGCAGGTCGGCTCACCGGTGATAACCGGCGAGGCATCGCCGTACTACCTTTATCACCCAGCGGCCGCTGAGCGGGCTGCGCGGCTACTTCCGGACGCTAACATCATCGCAGTGCTCCGCGATCCCGTCATGCGCACATACAGCCACTGGAAGGAACGCCGCCGCAATAAGCGTGAGGACCTGGACTTCGTTGCGGCATTGGACGCCGAGGACCGTCGGATCGGTGATGCTGAACAGCGCCTGACGGCCGATCCGGCCGCATACAGCTACGCTCATGAGCAGCAGTCCTACGCACGCCAGAGCGAGTATGCGCCCGCCCTCGAGCGGTGGTACGCGCACTTTGCCCGCGAGCGCATCCTCGTGCTGGCGAGCGAGGAGTACTACGCCGACCCGCAGACGGCGCTGGACCAGGCGCAGGACTTCCTCGGTCTGCCGCGGGAGCAACTATCCTCCAGTGAGGTGCGCAATGCGGCGGCGGGCGAGCAACTCGATCCAGTCATCGCCGAACGGCTCGCGCGACGGTTCGCGCCGCTGAACACGAGGCTCGTGGAACTCACCGGCCGGACGTTTCCCTGGTCGTAGCGGTGCGTGCCACGTATCGGGCCCGTCGCTGTGCATGCCCTCCGGACGTACCCAGGCTGGCGCAGCAGCGAGCCCGCACGGTTTGGCTCCCGGAACGCACCAGGGCGCGGGGGCGGCGCCAGCAGATCGCGGAGCGCTACGACTGGGACGACGTCGCCGCGCGCTACGGGCAGATCTGCGAGCGTTTGGCCGCGGGGGCCAATTGGCGCGCCGGTCGCGGTGTCCGACGAACGCCGCCCCTTGCCGATGCCGCCAACGGATCAACCTGTCGCCGAATTGACGCGCCGGGTGATTCAACTCGGAACCGACTCAGCGCCGAAAGTGCGCCTCGCGAATCGCCGATCCCTCCCCTATCGCTTCCCCGAGGGAGCGAGCTAGCAAGCCGTATGAGGCGTAGACGTCGAGGATGCGGGCCGTGAGCTCGCCCCGGTCCAGCGCAGGGGCGGGGCCGTCATCGACAGCGTCACGCGCATCGGCGAAGCCGTCGTGGCACAACAGGATCGAGCCGGCGCTCGCG
>DATCFW010000048.1:0-2448 GCA_036509295.1 Solirubrobacteraceae bacterium
CAGGCCGGCGATCGCCAGCAGCAGCACGCCCATGAGGGCCAGTCGCACCGGTGGCCGCGCCAGCCATTGTCCGACGGCGTCGGCGAGATCCCGCAGCCGCGCCGGCCATGAGGATCGATGTGGGGCGGACCCGAGGGCGACTGGGCCGGCTGGCGCCGGGCCGGTCTTGGCCGCGGCCGGGCCAGCTCCGTTGGCGCCGCTCCCAGCCGCCGTTCCCGGGTCGCGAGCCGACGCGAGCTCCTCGGACAGCGCGCCGAGGCCGGCGGCTGCCGGCGAGCCGAGCGGCGCCGCGGGGCGGGCCGACTCGTCGGCGTGATCGATATCCACACCTAGGACCTGCCCGGTCGGCGCCGCGTCGAAACGAGTCGCGCGGGTCTGGGCGGGCCTGACCGGCCCCGGCGGGGGGCACTCGCGGCGGCCAAACGGCACACTCGTCGGGTCCGCTCCATGCCGCGCAACCTCGTCAATCTGAAGTCAGTCGCCAAGGGCTACGGAAGCCGTGAGGTCCTGCACGGCGTGACGCTCGGCCTGAGCGCCGGTGAGCGGATCGGCGTCGTCGGCGAGAACGGCGCCGGCAAGTCGACCCTGATGCGGCTGATCGCCGGGATCGAGTCGCCCGGTGAGGGGATGGTGACGCGCGCAGGTGACCTCGAGTCCGCGCTCGTGGCGCAGCGCGTTGAGCTCGATCCCAAGCGCACGGTGGGCGAGGAGCTCGTGGGCAACCGGGCCGAGCACGAATGGGCCGGTGACGCCGGCTTCCGGGCGGTCCTGGACGGACTTCTCGGCGGGGTCGCCCTTGATCGCTGCCCGCAGGGGCTGCGGACGCACATCGGGCCGCTGTCCGGCGGCGAGCAGCGGCGGATCATGCTGGCGCGCGCCCTGCTGGGCGCTCCCGAGCTGCTGCTGCTCGACGAGCCGACCAACCACCTCGACGTCGAGGGGATCGCCTGGCTGGCCGGGTTCCTCGCCGCGCGCCGCGGGACGCTGCTGGTGATCACCCACGATCGCTGGTTCCTGGACGCGGTGTGCGATCGCACCTGGGAGGTGGCCGACGGCGGGGTGCACCAGTACGACGGCGGATACTCGGCGTACGTGCTGGCCCGGGCCGAGCGTGACCGCCAGTCGTCGGCGCGCGAGGACCGCCGCCGCCAGCTCGTGCGCAAGGAGCTGGCGTGGCTGCGCCGCGGACCGCCGGCGCGGACCTCCAAGCCGAGGTTTCGCATCGACGCCGCCAACGCGCTGATCGCCGGCGAACCGCCGGCGCGGGACGCCGTGGAGCTGCTGCGGTTCGCCACCGCCCGGCTGGGCGATCGGGTGCTCGATGTGGTCGACGTGTCGGTGACGATCGGTGAGCGCCGGTTGCTGTCGCATCTCACCTGGCGGCTCGGACCGGGCCAGCGCGTCGGCCTGGTCGGCGCCAACGGCTCGGGCAAGACGACGTTGCTGTCGTTGCTCGCCGGCGACCGGGCGCCGAACTCCGGAGAGGTGGAGCGCGGCGCCACCGTCGCTCTCGCCGAGCTGTCCCAGGACACCGCCGAGCTGCCGCCCGGGCTGCGGGTGGTGGAAGCGCTCGCGCAGATACGGGGCCGGGTGAGGGCGAGCACGGGGGAGGAGCTGACCCCCGGAACGCTCGCCGAGCGCTTCGGTTTTCGCGGGGAGAAGCTGAGCACCCGGACCGAGGACCTCTCGGGTGGCGAGCGGCGGCGGCTGCAGATGATGCGGCTGCTGTTGACCGAGCCCAACGTGCTGCTGCTCGACGAGCCCACCAACGACCTGGACATCGACACGCTCACCGGGCTCGAGGATCTGCTCGACGGCTGGCCGGGAACGTTGGTCGTCGTCTCCCACGATCGCTATTTCGTCGAGCGGGTGTGCGATGACGTATACGCGTTGATGGGCGACGGATCGATCCGCCACCTGCCCGGCGGGGTGGACCAGTACCTCGAGCTGCGCGCCGTCGACCCGGACGCCGCCCGCGTCGCACCGGACCCCGCTCGCGCCGCGCCGTCACCGTCGGCACGGACCCGGACCCGGACCCCGGGCCGGACCCGGCCCGGCGCGCCGAGCCCGGGCGGGCAGCGCCGCACGGCGCAGAAGGAGCTCATCCGCATCGAACGCGAGCTGGCCCGCGCGGAGGATCGCCGCCGGGAGCTTGCAGTGGCAATGACGGCGGCGGCCAGCGACGCGCACCGCCTCCACCAGCTCTCCATGGACCTGACGGCGCTGGCGGCGACCCGCGACGAGCTGGAAGCGGCCTGGCTCGAGCTCTCCGAGCAGCTCGAAACCTGAGGATGGTGCTCGCTGAGCCGGGCCAGCTCTTAAGCGCCTCTCACCAACACCGCGTAGCTTGACGCGCACCGAATGACTGGACCCAAGCATCTCTGGTCGGGCGACTGGGAGGACGAGCCCGCCGCCGCGGCGCCGCCGCCCGCCGGGCGCCGCACCCCG
>DATCFW010000049.1:0-16300 GCA_036509295.1 Solirubrobacteraceae bacterium
GTCAGTGGCGACGGCGAGCTGCGCGAAGTGCAGCTGCTCGAGGCCGACCTGGGCCACCGGGCCGGTGAACGGCCCCTCGATTGCGATCGTGGCCATACAGCTCTTGCCCGAGCCGGAGCCCGAGCTCGATGACGCGACCGCGGCGGCACTCGAGCTCCCGCTCGAGCTGCTGCTGCTACTGCTGCTGCTGCCGCAGCCGGCGGCGACCAGCGCGGTGAGCGCCGCCGCCGCCATTGTGAGACGTAGCTTCATAGGGTTACTCCTCCTCTGGAGTGTGGTGCTGGGCGCCCTCGTAGAAGGCGGGGGTTCCGTCCGGGTAAAACGCCGTCGCCGGCGATCCCGCCGGCCGGAAGACGGCAACGATGCGCATGGGCTCGGTGCCGGTGTTCTGCAGGCAGTGAACCGTGCGCGCCGGCAGCTGGATGCACGCTCCCGCGGACACCGGTCCGGAGAAGGCCCCGGCGTGCATCACGCCCTCGCCGTCGAGCACGTAGATCACCTCGTCGTAGGTGTGAAAGTGGTCAGGCGCGCGATCGGGCGGGATGTAGCCCACGAAATGGGTGGCCGAGCGCAGGCCGTTGTTGGGATCGGCGACGATCCAGAACTCTCGCCGCGTGGTGGCGGGCTGGAGCTCTGACTCGGCCAGCCGGCTCACCTGCGCGGGCGACGGCGGTCCCGGGCTGGGATCCGGCACGCGGACGGCCACCACCCGCAGCGGGGCGTCCGGCGCGCTCTCCAGCACGAACTTCGACTCCGGCGGCAGGTAGACGCCCACCTCGGGCTCGAGCGGATGCGACTGACCTCCGATGTGGATCGTCCCGCGCCCGTCCAGCACGAACAGTGTCTCCTCGACATCGCCGACGGAGATCGTCTGCGAGCGGCCGGCGGGGCACTCGAGCACCGCCTGCTCCAGCGCGTCGAATTCGGTCCGGGGGCCCACGGTGGGCCGAACGGTGAGACCGGTCCGCGCGTTATGGAAGGGCTCCACCTCGTCGGCGCGCACGACGGTCACGGTCGGCATCGGCGACTCCGGATGGGGGTGGCGAGCTTCACGTGTGTATGGCAAGAGGAGCGGGCGCATCCTCACCGCGGAGTCGCGCACCTTCGCACATTCGGGCCAGGACGGTCAACTACCTGCACTCGGGCGGCTCATTTCAGGCTCGCCTCCAGCGTGATCTCAGTGCCCGCCAGCGCCAGCGAGATCGGACACGTCGCCTTGGCCTGCTCGGCCAGCTCCGCGAACCGCGCGGCATCGACGCCAGGGACCTCGCCGACGGTGGTGACCGAGATCCGGGTGAGGCGAAAGCCCTCCGGGAGCTGCTCCAACCGGACCCGCACGGTCGTGCGTAGGTCGGTGGGGGGCGAGCCGGCCTCACTGAGGAGATCGGCCAGAGACATCGTGAAGCAGCCCGCCTCGGCAGCAGCGATCAGCTCCTCGGGGTTGGTCCCCCGCTCCACATCCTCCATGCGGTTACGCAGCGTGAACGCGCCCTCGTAGGCGCCGCTGCCCAACGCTATCCGGCCGCCCCCTTCGGGCACGGTACCTTGCCAACTGGCCTCCGCGTGGCGGCTAACCCGAACACTCAAGTTGAAAGACCCCCTCGGTCTGATTTTGTATGGCGATCAAACCATTGTCTCCCGACCCGTGCAAGCGAGGCCCGACGAATGACCGACGCGCTTAACCGAACCCTTGATATCGAGAGCGTCCGCCGGCGGTTCTCCTCGCTCCAGGATGGGTTCGCGTTCATGGACGCTCCGGGCGGCTCCCAGGTCCCCGACGAGGTGGGCGACGCGGTCGCGCGCGCGATGCGCGAGGCCAGCGCGAACCTCGGCGCCGGGTACGCCACCAGCTTCCGCGTCAAGGAGATCCTGGAGACCGCCGAGGCCCATGCCGCGCGTTTCCTGCACTGCGACCCGCACGAGATCACCTTCGGGGCCAACATGACCTCGCTGGACTTCACCTTGAGTCGGACGGCGGGCCGGGAGTTCGCCCCCGGCGACGAGATCCTCATCTCGTCGGCCGATCACGACGGCGGGGTCGCTCCGTGGCTGGAGTTGGCCCACGATCGCGACCTCGTGGTCAAGCACATCGAGCTGCATCCCGACACCGTGCTCGACTTCGATGATCTGGCGGCGCAGCTGTCAGACCGGACGCGGGTGGTGGCGTTCGCGTGGGCATCCAACGCGGTCGGCACGGTGGTGGACGCCGCCCGGGTCTGCGCGATGGCGCACGACGCCGGCGCGCTGGCCTGGGTCGACGCGGTCCACTACGCCGCCCACGAGCCGATCGACGTGCGGGCGATCGACGCCGACGTGCTCATCTGCTCGCCGTACAAGTTCTGCGGCCCCCACCTTGGCCTGGCCTACGGCAAGTCGCAGGTGACCGAGGCGTGGCGCCCGTACAAGGCCCGCCCGGCCCCGACCGATCCGCTCGGCCGTCGCTTCGTCACCGGAACGCTGCCCTATGAGCTGCTGGCCGGGTTCAACACCACGATCGATTACCTCGATTCGATTGGCGGCTTCCCGGCGATCATCCCCTACGAGCGCGCGCTGGCCGAGCGGTTCCTGGAGGGCATCTCGGATCGCGTCACCGTCTACGGCCTGCCGACGATGGCGGGGCGCGTACCCACGTTCCTGGTCAACGTGGACGGCGTGCCCGCGGCCGAGGTCGCGGCGCAGCTGGCGCAGCAGCAGGTGGGCGTGTGGGCGCACGACTCGTGGTACTCGCTGAACTTGTACAAGCGGCTCGGATACGAGCACGACGCGATCCGGATCGGCTTCATCCACTACAACACCGCCGAGGAGGTCGACCGGCTGATCGCCGGGCTGGAGAGCGCGACGGCGTAGCTGGCGGCTGCCGCTACCCCGCCGCGGCGCGCTCGGCGTCGAACAGCTCCACCAGCCGTGACCGCACCTCCCACAGCTTCGGCAGCTGCCGCTGGGCGACGAGCTTGCCGAGCACGTGCACCGGGGTGCCGGCGATACCGATGCTCTCCTCGCCGATCGCGCGGGCGACCACGCTGTAGTGGCGAAACCGCCACAGCCGGAGGCGCTCGTCGTAGTCGGTGAGGACCTCGGCGAGCTGGTGGAGCTCCTCGAACTCGGCGCGGCGGCGGTACAGGTCGGTCAGCGGCACGCCGGTGCGACTGAGCGCGTGGTCAAATGCGGCGCCGAGCGCTGGCGTGGCCCGGGCGAGATTGCGAAAGCCGGGTGAATCGAAGCCGCTGCCGTGGCCGAGCGCGCTGCGCACGACGTGGTAGTCCCAGGGATCGAGCAGATCGAGCATGTCGAGCGCCTCGGTGACCTGGCGCAGGCACAGCACCACCCGGCGCATCAGGCGCGTCGCCGCCAGCAGCGCGTCTCCATCGATCAACTCCGTCGTCGCCTGGAGCTCCCGATCGGCGAACTTCAGCCACAGCTCGGAGGACTGATGGACCGTCTGGAACAGCAGCTCGTCGCGATGGACCTGCTCCTCCGGGGTCTTCTGCAGCGCCAGCAGCTCGTCGGTGCGCAGGTAGCGCTCGTAGTCGCTGGCGCCCGGGCCGGGCAGGACCGGCCCGGTGTCCGCTTCGCTCATCGCTCACCTCCGGCGCTAAGTATCTGAGCCAGCGTAGCCAGGTTGATGTTCCCGCCCGACACGATGCAGACGATCGTGCCCGTCCCCGCGTCACCGGCCAACGCGGCCGCGGTGGCCAGCGCCCCGGCGCCCTCGGCGATCGTTCGGACGCGCTGCGCGAGTACCCGGACGGCGTGCTCGGCGGCGGGGATCGGCACCGACACCGCCGCGTCGACGACCTCAGTCAGCCGCGGCCACATCTGGTCGAGCACCCGGCGGCTGCCCGAGCCGTCGACGAACGACGGCTGGTAGGCGACGTCCTCGGGCTCGCCGGCCGCCAGCGCGGCATGCAGGGCGGCGCCGGTCGCCGGCTCGGCGGTGACGATCCGCGTGTCGGGCTTGAGCGCCTTGATCGCCGAGGCGATCCCGACGGTGAGCCCACCGCCGCCGACCGGTATGACCACCGTGTCGACGCCCGGCAGATCCTCGAGGATCTCCAGCCCGATCGTCCCGTTGCCGGCCATCACCGCCTCGTCGGCCACCGGGTGGACGAACAACCCCGCCTCGCCCTCGATCCGGCTGGTGACGATCGCTTGCCACCAGTCGTCGTAGGGCAGCTTGACCACCCGGCCGCCGAGCCGCTCGATCGCCGCCAGCTTGGTCTCGGGGGCGTGCTCGGGCACGGCGATTGTCGCCGGCAGACCGAGCTCGCGGGCGACCCAGGCGACGCCCTGGGCCATGTTGCCGGCGCTGGCGGTGAGCAGTCCCGCGGCGCGCAGCTCCGGCGCGGCGGCGCGGATGGCGTTGCCGGCGCCGCGGATCTTGAACGAGTTGATCGGTTGGAGCGACTCGAGCTTGACGTGGATCTCCGTGCCGGCGGGGATCGACTCGGCGTGCAGGCGGACGAGCGGCGTGCGCACCGCCAGGTCGGCGATCCGGTCGCGGGCGGCGCGGATCTGCTCGAGCGCGATCACAGCTCCACCTCGGTCCCGAGTCCGAGTCGCCGCGCCGTCGCCACCGCGAGCTGCGCGGCGGCGAGGTCCTCGACGCCAATCCCGAGCGACCGAAACAACGTGAGCTCTGCCGCGTCCGCGCGACCGGCGTGCGTACCGGCGAGCACCTCTCCCAGCTCGGCGCGGATGTGTCCGTCACCGGGGATCGCGCCCTGCTGGAGCGCGAGCCGGTACTCCCCCGCCTCGGCGCCGACCGACTCGCGGCTGTCACAGAACAGCGCGGCGGCGGCGACGATCTCGGTGGTGATCTCCATCGCGCTCGGGCTGCTGGCGCCGACCGCGTTGATGTGCGCGCCCGGCGCCAGCCACCCGTGCTCGAGCACCGGCTGCTTAGCGCTCGTCGCGGTGACGACGACGTCGGCTCCCTGCACCGCGTCGCGCGCGCTCGACGCGACCAGCGCCACCGGCATCCCGGGCGGCGCGGACGCCGCCAACGAGTGAGCGTGCTCGGCGGTGGGGGCGAACAGACGCACCTCGTCCCACGGGCGCACGCCGGCCAGCGCGCGCAGGTGCGACCGCCCCTGGACGCCGGCGCCGAGGATCGCCAGGACCCGAGCGTCCTCGCGGGCGAGCGCCCGGGTCGCCACTGCCGTCACCGCCGCGGTGCGGATCTCGGTCACCACCGAGGCGTTGAGGATCGCGATCGGGACCCCGGTCTCGCCGTCAAACAGCGTCACCGTCCCCTGATGGGTGTCGAGGCCGCGCGCCGGATTGCCGGGCAGCAGGCAGATCGCCTTGAGCGCGAACACCCCGTCCGCATGAGCGGCCCCGTCCGCATGAGCGGCCCCGTCCGCATGAGCGGCCCCGTCCGCATGAGCGGCCCCGTCCGCGTGAGCGCCCGCGCCGGCGGCGGCGCCCGCGCCGGCGGCGTAGGCCGGCATCAGCCCCATGAAGCCGGGCGCGCCCGGCGGGGTGGTGACCGAGCGCAGCGGGTTGAACGCCTCACCGCGGGCCCGGGCAGCAAGGACCGACGCCATCGCCCGCTCGCACTGATCGGCGGGCAGCGCGGCCTCGACGTCCGCGTAGCTCAGGATGAGAACCCCCATCAGCCGAACGCCTCCGTCAATTGCTGTCGCTCCGCGGTGGTGAGGGGGCGCTCGATCGCCTCGCGGGCCGGCTCCAGGTGCGCCGGGCGCCCGGGACCGATGACGACCTGCCCGATCCGCTCGTCGCCCAGCAGCCACGCCAGCGCCGTGCCGGCCATCGACGTCCCGCGCGCCTGGGACATGGCCTCGAGCGCCTCGAGCGCGGTGAACGTGTGATCGGTGGCCAGCGCGAGGTAGGGCTCGGGGCGCTGGGTCATCCGCGATCCGCTCGGGTAGCCGGCGTCGCGGCGGTACTTGCCGGTGAGCCAGCCGCCGCACAGGGGGCTGTACACGCCGTAGGCGATGCCGGCGCGGTCAGACAGCGCCAGCACCGCGGCCTCGTCGCCGCGCTCGAGCAGCGAGTAGCCGTTCTGAATCGCGCGGGGCGCGGCGGTGTCGAGCGCCTGCTGGAGCTGGGTGGCGTCGAAGTTGCTGACGCCGTAGGCGCCGATCGCGCCGTCGGCGCGCAGCCGCTCGAACGCGCCGAGGGCGTCGGGAAGCGGGACGTCGGGGTCGTACTCGTGAGCGAGATACAGCTCGACGTGCTCGACGCCGAGGCGCTCGCGGCTGGAATCGAGCTGGCGGGCGATTCGCTCGGGGGCGAGGCCGTGGTCAGCCCCGGCATCGCCGGTCATCGGGTTGAACGTCTTGGTGGTGAGCGTCGGCCGGACCCCGCGAGCGGCCATCCACGCCCCGATCGCCCGCTCGCTACGGCCGCCGCCGTACGCGTCGGCGGTGTCGAAATGGGTGATCCCGAGCTCCCAGGCGGCATCCATCAGCTCCCCGGCCTCGTCGCCCGACAGGCCCTGGCCGAAGAACGCCGGTGCCGAGCCGACGCCGCCGAAGTTGCCGCACCCCAGCGCGATCCGCGGCAGCGGCGGCACGCCATCAGCCAGCGGGCGAGAATCGATGCTCAGCGGCGGGCTCACGATCCCGGTATTCGATCACAGCGGGGGTCGCGGCCCGCCCGCGCCCGTTCAGCCGGGCATTCCGATGACGGTCTCCTCGGTCTCGATCGGCTCGAGCTGGGCGATCTCGGCGCGGCGATGCTCCCAGAACGGCGGGATGCACATGTGGGTGCCGAGCTCGTCGACAGTCTCGTCGGCGAGGAAGCCGTCCGGCGTCGCGTAGCAGAGCTCCACCAGCAGGCCGCTCGGGCTGCGGCAGTACATGCTGAAGAAGTAGCCGCGGTCCTTGGCCTCTGAGGTGTCGGTGAAGCCAAGGCCGACGAGCCAGTCCTTGACCACCTGCTGGTTCTCGGGGGTGACGACGTCGAACGCGTGATGGTGGATCGTGCCCTCGCCGAACTGCCAGGTCCCCTGATGCAGGTCGGGCTCCTCGACGAGCTCGAGCATCCGCCCGAAGCCCTCGTCGGTGCCGATCCGGTACTGATGGTTGCCGCCCTCGTCCGGGAGCGGCTCGCCGTTCATGCCCTGAACGACGAAGTAGTCCATCGGGCCCTGCTCGCGAACCGAGGTGGTCGTGCCGTAGGCGCCGCGGATCGCGTGCTCGGCGGGCACATGAGCGTCGTAGGGCTCGCGCGAGTCGGGCTCAGGATCGCCGACCAGCTCGTACTCGATCCCGCACGGATGGCGGAAGTGCAGCCGCTCGGTCGCGAACCGCTCGATCCGCTCGTGATCGACGCCGGCATCGGTGAGCCGGTCAGCCCAGTAGCCGATCGAGTCCACCGGAACCGAGAGGTTGATGCTCTTGGCCTGGTTGGTGCCCCGCTTGCCCATCCAGCCCGCCTGGCGGTACGGGAACGCGGTGAGCAGCGTGCTCGCGTCCCCGGCGCGGTTGCCGTAGTACAAGTGGTAGATCGGAATCTCGCCGTCGAACAGCACGGTCTTCTTGACGCTCTTGAGTCCGAGCAGGCGGACGTGGAAGTCGTAGTCCTCCTGAGCCCCGCCGACGCAGAACGTGAGGTGGTGGGTACCGCGGATGAACCCCGGGTTCGGCATGTGCTGCTGCTCCTCTCTCGTGGACGCCCACCCGATCGTACTTGTGGACGCAACGGTCTTTGCGTCGCGGTGCGCCGAATGTCAACGAACGCTGCGCCCGTCGCCGGGACCGTGGCATCTAAGCCCGGATCCACTGATCCTGGGGTCGTCTCGCCGCCGGATGGCCGTCGCCATCCGCCATCGGCGTCGCCCATAGGGATCACCCTTATGGTGCTCCGCCGATGGCGCCTCGCTCGGCCCCCAACGCCGAGTCTCCGCCCAGTATCGGGGATCCAGGCTAAGCGAACCAGGAGTTCGTTTAGATGCCAAGGTCATGGTGCGAGCAAGCGCCGCAGCCCGGCGACGGCGCCGTTGTTGATGTGATGGGTGCGGTCGTCGTCGACCTTGAGCGTGACGCGCGCGCCGGCGGCGGCGAACGCGCGCGCCGTCCCCTCGGCGTCGACGGGGTCGATCCACTCGTCGTACCGGCTCGAGCCGAAGAACATCGCAGTACCGGCGATCCCCGGGGCCGGCGCCGCCCGCTCCCCGCGGGGGCCGAGCAGCGTCCCGGTGAGCACCGCCACGCCCGCCCACCCGCGGGGACGGCGCGCCGCCAGCTCGGCGATCAGGCACGCGCCCTGCGAGAACCCGGCGATGACGATCCGCTCGTCAGGCACCCCGGCCCGCGCCGGCACCGCGATCGCCGCCTCGATCGCCGCCAGGGCGTGGTCCACCTCTGGCTGGTTGGTGGCCACCGGGTCGAAGTACCGGCCGGGATACCACGTGCTGCCGGCGGCCACCGGCAGGACGTAGCCGGCGTCGGGCAGCGCCAGCCGGTGCACCACATCGAGCATCACCTGCTCGTCCTGGTCGCGGCCGTGGACGAGGACGCCGACGACGCGAGCCTGAGCAGACGGCACTCCGGCGAGCACCGGTGCGATCCGCAGGTGGGGGTTCACGTCAACCACGCAGCCACCCGGCGAAGTCTGCCCCGAACGTCACCCACGCCGCGCCGTCGCGGTTCAGCTGCACCGCCAGCTCCAGCAGCTGCCGCGCGCCCGCCCACCATTCGTCGTCGAGCATCAGGAACGGGTGCAGCACGACCGTCTGCACCTCCGCGCCGGGAGCCGGCGTGCGCACCGCCGCGGTGAGACGCTCCGCGACGCGGGCGGGCGCGGCGGGCTCGGTCGCATCGCCGCGCTCGCGCCGCAGCGAGCCGAATCGCTCCATCAGGTGATAGGCGTCGACCAGGTCCCAGGAGAACGGCACCGATGCCAGGCCATCGCGGCTCTCCGGCGCCGGGGCCGCCACGGCCGCCGCCGAATACCACGCGTAGCCCGCCGCGCGCAGCAGCGTCTCGGTCTGCCCGGTGAGGGTGCCCCCCGGCGGTCGGAACCCGCGGGGCCGCAGGCCGATCGCCGCGAACGCCGCCGTGGCGCGATCGAGCAGCTCGCGCTCCTCGTCCGGCCCGAGCTGTGCCCACGGCTCGTGGCGCCAGCCGTGAACGCCCACCTCATGGCCGCGGGCGGCGATCTCGTCCAGCGCATGCGGATTGAGCTCGCCGTTGATCGCCTCGACGAAGAACGTCGCGGTCAGGCCGCAGCCATCGAGCGTGTCGAGCAGTCGCGGCAGCGCCCGCGTGACCGACGCGTCCTCGCCGAGCGGCGTGTCCGCTGACCACGTCCCACGCTCCAGGGCGCTCGCCTCGCCGAGATTGTCAAACGTGAGCACGATCGCTCGCGGCCGCGCGTCCGGACCGAAGCCGGTGGTGGTGTTCATGTCACGTGTCCCCTGCGCCAACCGTTATCCGTCATGAGAACTGCCAGAACCGTCCTAGTATGTACGAGGATCATCGTACGAAAGAGCCCATGAGCCCAGATTCCCCACCCCAGACCCGCCATCTTCGCGCCACCCTGCTGTTGTCGTGCCTGGCGCAGTTCATGGTCATCCTCGATGTGTCGGTCGTCAACGTCGCCCTGCCGGCGATCCGCAACGGCCTGCACTTCACCGAGGTCGATCTGCAGTGGGTGGTCAACGCCTACACGGTGACGTTCGCCGGGTTCCTGCTGCTCGGGGGTCGCGCCGCCGACCTACTCGGCCGCCGGCGCGTCTTCGTCGCGGGTCTGGTGCTGTTCGCGGTGGCCTCGCTCGCCGGCGGCATCGCCGACAGCCGGACCGTGTTGATCGCCGCCCGGGCGATCCAGGGGCTGGGTGGCGCGGTGATCGCGCCGGCATCGCTGTCAATCCTCACCACGACGTTCGCCGAGGGTCCCGCCCGCAACCGCGCGGTCGGCATCTGGGGCGCGATGGGCGGCGCCGGGGGCGCGGCCGGCGTGCTCCTGGGGGGCATCCTCACCGATCTGCTGTCCTGGCGCTGGATCCTGTTCATCAACGTCCCGATCGGCCTGCTCGCCGCCTTTGCGGCCCGGCGGTTCATCCTGGAGAGCCGCGGCGCCAACCGCGCGAGGGACTTCGACCTGCGCGGCGCCCTGGCGGCGACCGTCGGCCTGTCGCTGCTCGTGCTGGGGATCGTGCGCACCGATCAGACCGGCTGGGGCGACACCTCGACGCTGATCATCGTCGGCGCCGGGATCGCGCTGCTGATCGCGTTCGTGGTCATCGAGGGCCGGCTCGCCAAGACGCCGCTGATGCCGCTGCGGATCTATCGATCCCGCACGCTCAGCGCCGCCAATGTCATCGTCCTGCTCGTTGGCGGCGCGACGTTCGGAATGTGGTTCTTCGTTTCGCTGTACCTCCAGCAGGTGCTCGGCTACTCGCCGATCCGGGCCGGCCTGGCGTTCCTGCCGATGACGCTGTGCATCGTGATCGGCTCAACCGCGGCGTCCCGGATCGTCGCCCGCGTCGGTGCCAAGCCGCTGCTGGTGGTGGGCATGATCCTGCTGACCGCCGGCCTGGCGTGGTTCAGTCAGATCTCGGCGCACGGCACGTACCTCGGCGACATGCTGTTCCCCTCCCTGCTGGCGGCGATCGGGATGGGACTGGCATTCGTCCCGGCCACGATCAGCGCCGTCGCCGGCGTCGCCCCGCAGGAGGCCGGACTCGCCTCGGGCCTGGTCAACACCGCGCGACTGTTCGGCGGCGCCCTGGGCCTGGCGATCCTGGCCGCGATCGCCACCTCGCGGACCAACAGCGACCTGCATCGCGGTGGGACCACGGCGCACACGGCCCTGACGAGTGGCTTCCAGCTGGCGTTCGTGGTCTCCGCCGTGTTCGCTCTGATCGGTGCACTCGTCGCCGCGTTCGGCCTGCCGCAGGTGCCCAAGCGGGTTCCGGCGCGAACCGGGACGATGGCACCGGCCGAGTCCGGCTAGTGCCCCACCCGGCGCTGGTCCGGGTAGTGCGGGACTAGCGCCCCGTCGGGCACCGAGTCACAATCAGGCAGGCGTGGCCCGCTGCTTCGTCACCCGTGAACTGCCCGGCCCGGCGCTCGATCGCCTCCGCGAGCGCCACGATGTCGAGGTCTGGCCCGAGCGCCTCCCGCCCCCCTACGAGAAGCTGCGACGACAGACCGCCGATGCCGACGGGCTGCTGTCACTGCTCACCGACCGGATCGACGCGGCGCTGATCGAGGGATCACCGCGCCTGAAGGCGATCGCCAACTACGCGGTCGGCTACGACAACATCGACCTCGCCGCCGCCGCCGCCCGCGACATTCCCGTTGGCAACACGCCGGATGTCCTCACCGACGCCACCGCCGATCTCACCTTCGCCCTGCTGCTGGCCGCCGCCCGCAAGCTGCCCGACGCGCTGCTGGCGACCCAGACCGATGACTGGTTGACGTGGGAGCCGGCGGCCCATCTCGGTCACGACGTGTACGGCGCGACCCTCGGGATCATCGGGATGGGGCGGATCGGGCGGGCGGTGGCCCGGCGGGCCGAGGGCTTTGCCATGACCGTGCTGCACACCGGCGCCGCTGGCGGGGTTCCGCTGCTCGAGCTCCTCAAGCGCTCTGACTTCGTCTCGATCCACTGTCCGCTCACGCCGGACACCCACCATCTGATCGACGGTGCGGCGCTGGCGATGATGCGTCCGAGCGCGATCCTGATCAACACCGCCCGCGGACCGATCGTCGATCAGGCGGCCCTGCTCGACGCGCTGCGCGACGGCGCGATCGCCGGCGCGGCGCTCGACGTCACCGATCCCGAGCCCCCGCCGGCCGGGGACCCAGTGCTGAGCGCTCCCCATCTGATCCTCGTCCCCCACATCGGCTCGGCGACCCGCACCGCCCGCGAGCGGATGGCGACGCTGGCGGTGGAGAACCTGCTCGCCGCGCTCGACGGCGCGCCGATGCCACATCCGGTCCACACCGCCGGCTGAGGCCGCCGATCGGGCAGCGGTCCCCCAGGACCGGTGCACTAGTGTGCGCCCGCGATGAACGTCGCGGTCGTCGATATCGGCTCGAACTCGACTCGCCTGCTGATCGCACAGCGCGACGCCGGCCGGGTGACCGCCGAGCTCGTGCGCCGCAGCGCGGTGACCCGGCTCGGGGCCGGCGTCGACGCGGACGGGCGGCTGCGCGAGGACGCGATGCAGCGGGTGTTCAGCACCCTGGACGGCTACCGGGCGGAGATCGACGCGCATCGGTGCGACAGCGCCGTGGCGGTGCTCACCAGCGCGGTGCGCGATTCGGCCAACGGCGCCCAGTTCGCCGAGCAGGTGGGCGCCCGCTACGGCCTGGCGCCCCACGTCCTCTCGGGCGATGACGAGGCCCAGCTCACCTTTCGCGGCGCCACCAGCGAGCGCGACCCGGCGGATCTCAATCCGACGCTCGTGCTCGACATCGGGGGCGGCTCCACCGAGGTGGTGATCGGCGTCGGCGCCGAGGTCAGCTTCCACGTCTCGACGCAGGCCGGGGTCGTCCGCCAGACCGAGCGCCACCTCCATGACGACCCCCCGCCGCTCCACCAGCTCGATGAGCTCGCCGCCGACGTCCGCCGGATCCTGCGCGACGCCGTCCCGGAGTCCCGGCCCGCCGGCGTTGGGCGCGGCATCGCCGTCGCCGGTACGGCCACGTCGTTGGCGGCGATTGCCCAGCAGCTCGACCCCTACGACCCGGCCCGGGTCCACGGCTACCTGCTCACGGCGGCCGAATCTGACCGGATCCTCGCCGAGTTGGCGGCGATGACGCTGGCGCAGCGCCGCCAGGTGCCCGGCCTGCACCCGGACCGCGCCCCGACGATCGTCGCCGGCGTGGTCATCTTCCGCGAGGCGCTGACCATGTTCGGCCTCGAGGAGATCGAGATCTCCGAGCACGACATCCTCCGCGGTGCGGCGCTAGCCCTCGCGTAATCATTTGTCAACCGCCTCGGTTCGTTATCAGACACTCACTTAGTGAGGTTTGGGGCGAGAACTGGACGAATGTTCGATTGCGATTCATCAGACAGGGGAGCATGCTTTTTGTGGGGTGCGGGCCGCGCAAGCGACCCGTCACCTCCACATAGGTCCGGGCGAAGCCGCAGACATCGGCGCCTCCCGCCGTCCGGACCACACTAAACCGGCCCTTTCTGGTACGTACCCCTGCCCGTCCCGATGGGGCCAAACCTGGATCGGAAGCCGCCCGCCTTGCGCGGGCGGTTTTCGTTTCAGGGATCCGCGGAGGCCGGGGCCGGGGCCGGGGCCGGGGCCGGGGCCGGGGCCGGCTGAGTCTGGATCAGGCGAGGTTGGAGCGCCGCGGATAGGCGACGCTCGGGTCGGTAAGCACGTTGACGAGCGCCGGGCCCTGGGCCGCGAACGCGCGCTCGAGCGCCGGGCGCAGCTCCGCCGGCGTGCGGACCAGCTCGCCGTGGCCGCCGAGGGCCGCCACGACCTCGTCGTAGCGGGTCTCGGGACGCAGGTCGGCAGCGACCGAATACCCGTAGATGGCCTCCATCGGATGCTTCTCCAAGCCCCAGATGCCGTTATTGCCGACGATGCCGACGACCCCGACGCCGTGCCGGGCCAGCGTGTCGAACTCCATGCCCGAGAAGCCGAAGGCGCCGTCACCGAGCAGCAACAGGACCTGGCGATCGGGATGGGCGAGCTTGGCCGCGAGCGCGTACCCCGGCCCGGACCCGAGACAGCCGTACGGTCCTGGATCCAGCCAGCACCCCGGCCGGTACGAGTCCACGACCCGTCCCGCGTAGGAGACGAAGTCACCGCCGTCCCCGATCACGATCGCGTCGCGATCGAGCATCTGGGCGAGCTCACCGTAGATGCGCATCGGATGCAGCGGCGCCCGCGGGTCGGCGAGCTCGGCCGCCTCCTCCCCGCGCCGCTCATTCTCGGTGGCGCGCAACGTCTCGACCCACTCAGCGCGCGCGGCCGCCTCGGGATCGCCGACCGGGACCGCGGCGGCGCGCAGGCCGTCCAGCGTCGCCGGCAGGGCGCCGTAGCACTCGGCGGTCACCGCGCGCGGGTGGGCCCGCGCCGGCTCGGCGACGTCGATCGCGATCACCTGCGCGTCATCGGCGAACGCGGCACCGAAGCCGAGGCGGAAGTCGAGCGGAACGCCGATGACGAGCGCGACGTCGGCGTGGCCCAGCGCCCGGCTGCGCGCGCGGGAGAACGCCAGGCGATGGTCAGCCGGGAGGCAGCCGCGGCCGAGACCGTTGAGGAACACCGGCACGCCGAGCTCCTCGGCCAGCGCCCACAGCGGCTGCTCGCCATGACCCCAGTACAGGCCGGTCCCGGCCATGATCACCGGCCGGCGCGCGGCGCGCAGCATCGCCGCCGCGCGCTCGAGGGCGGCGGCGTCGGCGCCGGGCCCGGTCCACGGCTCGGGGAGCGGCTTGGGCGCGACGGGCGCGGCCTCGCCGAACACCTGGTCAAGCGGGAAGTCGACGAACGATGGGCCGGAGTGCGGGGTGACGGCGGCGCGCAGCGCCTCGTCGATCAGTCCCGGGATCTCGGCGGTGCTCTGCGCGGTGGCGGCGAACTTGGTGAGCGGTGCCACGAACGGGATGTGATCGATCTCCTGCAGCGAACCCTGTCCCCAGCGAAACGCCGGGGCGCGGCCGCCGAGCACGAGCATCGGCGAGTTGTTCTGCGCCGCGGAGGCGATCGCGCTCATGCCGTTGGTCACGCCGGGTCCGGCGGTGAGGGCGCACACGCCCGGTGTGCGCGTCACCTTGGCCCAGCCCTCGGCCGCGAACGCAGCCGCCTGTTCGTGGCGGACGTCAACGATCTCGATGCCCTCCTCGCGACAGCCGTCATAGATCGAGAACAGGTGCCCGCCGGAGAGCGTGAACAGCTTGCGGACTCCATGGGCCCGGAGCGCGCGGGCGACCAGCCGCCCGCCGTGCAGAGTGGTGCCTGGTTCGGTTGCAGCCATCGGCGGCACGCTACCGGGTCATAGCCGGTCGCGGTCCAGGCGCAGCGAGTTGACGATGGCGCCGCTGAGGATGATCAACGCGAGCACGTAGAACCACGCCAGGGTGATGAGCACGAACACGATCGTCGTGCCGAACTGGGCGATCGTCGAGATGTTCGTCAAATACGCGGGGAACGCGTAGTCGACGATCCCGATCGCGACCGTGGCGCCGAGCGCGCCCGGCCACACCGCGCGCCACGGCACGCTGAGATGCGGAGCCCGCGCATAGATGACTGACAGGCAGCCGAACAGGATCGCCAGACTCAACGCCAGGGTTGCGGCGTAAACGACGACGGCCACGTGCGCGAGGTCGAACGGCAGGTCGTCGGCGCCGGCGCGCAGGATGCTCTGGGCGGCCGGGACGGCGACGGTGGCGATCATGAACAACAGCACGACGATCAGCATCGAGACGGCAAAGCGCTTCTGCCGGAACCAGCCGCGCGACGGCCCGCCGTAGATGCGCTGAAAAGCGGTGTCCAGCGCGCCCCAGAAGGATGAGCCCAGCCACAGGCTGCCCACCAGACCGATGACGCCAGTACTGGTCGTGGATGTGCGGACCTCGGTGAGCAGCGATTCGAGGGTGGGCTGGGCTGTCCCGGGGAAGACCTCCTGGAGGTCGTTGAGCATGCTGTGCTGGACGGCATGACTGGACAGGACCTGTCCGGCGACGAACAGGCCGAGCAGCGCCAGCGGGATCACGCTGAGGAGCATGTTGTAGGCGAGCATCGAGGCCAGCCCGGTGATATTGGCGTCCCACGCCACGCGCCAGAACCGGCGCAGACCGTGGGGGATCAGGTGAGCTCTCAGTCCGGAGCCGACGCGGGCCAGTGGGTGGGGCCGATGCGGCCGCAGGCGCTTGCCTTCGGTGTCGCTCAGTCGGGACAGGAGCGGTCCACGGGATCGATCATGCGCCACAGTCTGTCAGCACGTTCTCGCGCCCGAGCCGAGGCGGCGCGGGCGATCGGCCCGCCGGCGCAGCGCGACCGCGCCGGACGATGCTTCAGCCGACGGGGGCCAGACGGCGGCGGAGCGCGCCCGAGTCGTTGAGCAGCGCATTGGCCGCCAGCAGCCCGGCCTCACCCTCGAACCAGCGATCGCCGATCCGGATCGCCGGCAGCTCGGTCACGCCGTGGGCCCGGAGCGTCGCCGCGGCGTGCTCGAGCTCCTCGTCGCGCCATGCCTCACCGGCGGCCTTGAGGCACTCGTCCAGCGGCACTCCGGCGGCGGCCGCCGCCTCGGCCAGGGTCTCGGGATCCTCCAGATCGAACCCGCCGCAGAACGCGAGCCGGCTCGCCGCCAGGGCGAACGCGGCGCCAGCGCCGATCTCACACGCGAAC
>DATCFW010000050.1:0-2181 GCA_036509295.1 Solirubrobacteraceae bacterium
CGCCGCGCCGGAGCGCCGGCAGAGCTCCGTCCGCGCCTGGACCGCCGTGGGCGGATTGGCCGCCGCGCTCGGGCCGGTCGTCGGCGGCGTGCTCGTGGCCGCCAGCTGGCGCTGGGTGTTCCTGGTCAACGTCCCGATCGGGATCGCGGCGGTGGCGATCGGCTGGCGCCGGCTGCCGCAGGTCCCAGGGCACCCGGTTCCGCGGCCCGACGCGCTCGGCGCCGTGCTGGTGACGGCCGGCGTCGCCGCGCTGACGCTGGGCCTGGTGAAGGGCAACGACTGGGGCTGGGCCTCGGTCGCGACGCTGACCGCCCTGATCGGCGCGGTGGTGGCGCTGTCCCTGTTCGCCCTGCACTGCGCCCGCCACCCCAATCCGCTGATCGACGCCGGGCTGTTCCGGGTCCGGGCGTTTTCGGGTTCCTCAGTGGTGGCGCTGGCGTTCTCGGTGGCGTTCGGCGCGATGCTGCTGTCGGTCGTCCTGTGGGATCAGCAGGTGTGGGGCTGGTCGGCGCTGAGCACCGGGCTGGCGGTCGCGCCGGGGCCGCTGATGGTCCCGCTGTTCGGCTTCCTCGTCGCCGGGCGGCTGATCGCGCGCTTGGGCCCGGGGGCGGTGATCGCCGCCGGCGCGTCCGTGTTCGCCGCCGGTGTGGCCTGGTGGGCGCTGGCCGCCGGACTGAGGCCGGACTACGCCGGCGAGATGCTCGGCGGGATGCTGCTCACCGGCGCCGGCGTCGGCCTCACCCTGCCGACGTTCATGGCCACCGGCGCGTCGGCGCTGCCGCCACAGTCGTTCGCCACCGGCTCGGCCGTCGTCAACATGCTCCGTCAGGTCGGCCTGGCGGTGGGGGTGGCGGTGCTCGTCGCGGTGATCGGGACCCCGCACACCCCCGATGGCGAGCTCACCGCGTTCCGGAACGGGTGGATCGTGATCGCGGCGACGGCGCTGCTGGCCGCGGCGGCCGGCGGCATCCTGCTCGGCCTCAGGCCACCACGTCCCGGCCGTGAATCGGCCCGCTTGTCTGCCGCAGCGGCGACCCCGCGCGCTGCGCCCGAGCCGCGATGATCTCCGCCAGCACCGAGACCGCGGTCTCCTCGGCCGTGCGACTGCCGATGTCCAGTCCGCACGGGGCATGGAGCCGGGCCAGATCGGCGTCCCCGACGCCGGCGCCGCGCAGCCGGCGCGCGCGGTCAGCGGTGGTGTGCCGGGAGCCGAGCGCTCCGATGTACCCGGCGTTCGTCGCCAGCGCGGCGACCAGCGCCGGCTCGTCGAACTTGGCGTCGTGGGTGAAGACGAGCACCGCGTCGCGCGGGCCGAGCTCGACGTCGCGCAAGACCTCCTGCGGCCACCCGATCTTCACCTCGGCCACCGACGAGAACCGCGACGAGCGGGCGAACCGGTCCCGGGCGTCGCAGATCGTCACCCGGTAGCCGATCTGGGCGGCGAACGGCGCCAGCGCGGCCGAGAAATCGATCGCGCCGATGATGTACATCTCGGGCGGCGGGGCATAGGCGCGGATGTGGACCCGCAGATCGTCGCCGAGAGTGGCGCCGTCGGCGCCGAAGCGCCGCAGCGTCGTCTTGCCCTCCTCCAGCAGCCCCTGGGCCTCGCGGGCGACGTTGCGATCGAGCAGGTTGGTGGACCGCAGCGAGCCGACGATCTCGTTGCCGATCAGGGCCAGCCGGGCCCCGGCGGTGGGGCCGTCGATCATCGTCGCGACCGCCGCGGGACGCCCCGCGGCGTGCTCCTCGAGGACGGCGCGCTCGACCGCGCCGGCCTCGCCGGCCAGTTCGCCGACGAGGATGTGGACGATCCCGCCGCACATCAGCCCGACGGTCCCGGCCAACTCGTCGGAGATGCCGTACCGCAGGAGCTTGGGCTTCCCGTCCGTGCGGAGCAGCTCCTCGGCCTCCGTGACGACCGCGCCCTCGACGCACCCACCGGTGATCGAGCCCTCGATGTTCCCCTGGTCGTCGACGACCATCATCGCCCCGACCGGCAGCGGCGCCGACCCCTCCACCTCGACCAGCAGCCCCTGCACCACCCGACGATCCTCGGCGAGCCAGGTGATCGCGACATCCTGCGTGGCGCTGACGACACCCGAATCAATCACCGGCCAAACCTTACCGAGAGCCCCGCGGCGGCTCCGTCAGCGAATTCCGGACCTTTGTTACTCTTATTTT
>DATCFW010000051.1:0-2403 GCA_036509295.1 Solirubrobacteraceae bacterium
GGCGAGGGCCACGGCCCCCACGGTTACCGGACCCCGCCCACCGGGACTCAGGTCGCTGACCGCCGGCGCGTGAGCGCGCCCGTGACGCTGCAGGACGGCACCGAGACCGAGCTCGATCACGGCCACGTCGTGATCGCCGCGATCACCAGCTGCACCAACACCTCCAATCCCTCGGTGATGCTCGGCGCCGGCATCCTGGCCCGCAACGCGGTCCTCAAGGGCCTGAAGGTCAAGCCGTGGGTCAAGACGTCCCTGGCGCCGGGATCCAAGGTGGTGACCGAGTACCTGAAGCGGGCCGGGCTGGATGAGTACCTCGACACGCTCGGCTTCAACCTCGTCGGCTACGGCTGCACCACCTGCATCGGCAACAGCGGACCGCTGCCCCGGGAGATCTCCGACGTCGTCGGTGCCGAGGACCTAGCCGTCGTCTCCGTGCTGTCGGGGAACCGCAACTTCGAGGGCCGCATCAACCCCGACGTCAAGATGAACTACCTGGCGTCTCCGCCGCTGTGCGTCGCCTACGCGCTCGCCGGAACGATGGACATCGACCTCTACGACGAGCCGCTCGGCAAGGACCGCGACGGCCAGCCGGTGTACCTCAAGGACATCTGGCCGGACTCGGCCGAGGTCGGCCGCACGGTGGAGGAGGCGGTCCGATCCGAGATGTTCACCAAGAGCTACGGCGAGGTGTTCGACGGCGACGAGCGCTGGAACTCACTCGAGGTGCCCACCGGAGACGCGTTCGCGTGGGACGAGCGCTCGACCTACGTGCGCCGGCCGCCGTTCTTTGCGGAGCTGCCCCGCCAGCCCGAGCCGCTGGAGGACATCGTCGATGCCCGGGTGCTGGCCGTGCTCGGGGACAGTGTCACCACCGACCACATCTCCCCCGCCGGCAACATCAAGCGCGACGGCCCCGCCGCCGCCTACCTCAACGAGAACCACGTCGAGTCACGGGACTTCAACTCCTACGGGTCGCGGCGCGGCAACCACGAGGTGATGATGCGTGGGACGTTCGCCAACATCCGCCTGCGCAACCAACTCGCGGCCGGCACCGAAGGCGGGGTGACGGTCTACCTCGGCGGCGACGACCGCAACGAGCCGATGTCGATCTACGACGCGGCGATGAAGTACATCGACCAGCACGTCCCGCTGATCGTCCTGGCCGGCAAGGAGTACGGCTCGGGCTCGTCGCGCGACTGGGCGGCCAAGGGCACGCGACTGCTCGGCGTCCGCGCCGTGATCGCCCAGAGCTTCGAGCGCATCCACCGCTCAAACCTGGTCGGGATGGGCGTGCTGCCACTCCAGTTCGCTGAGGGCGAGTCAGTCCAGGCCCTGCAGCTCACCGGGCGGGAGAAGTTCACGATCGCCGGGATCGCCGACACCGAGGAGGTGCCGCGGACGCTCACCGTCAAGGCCGATGACCAGCAGTTCGAGGTCACCGTCCGGATCGACACGCCCCAGGAGCAGCGCTACTACCGCCACGGCGGGATCCTCCAGTTCGTGCTGCGCGAACTGCTGCCGCCGGCGGCCTGATCCGAGCCGCCACGCTCGAACCACTAGATTGCCGTCCATGGCCACCCCTGAGCTGTTGCACCAACTGCTGATCGCCGCCGGTCCGTCGGGTCACGAAACGGCCCCGGCCAAGGCGTGGCGCGACGGTTGCGCGACGTTCTCCGACGACGTCCGGGTCGACCACCTCGGCTCGTCGATGGCCCGCGTGCCCGGCACCGCTGACGGCCCCACGCTGGCGATCATCGGCCACATCGACGAGATCGGCGTCCACGTCTCGCACATCGAGGACGACGGGCACCTGCGCTTCGGCGAGGTCGGCGGCTGGGATCCGATCGTGCTCGTCGGCCAGCGGATCACGATCACCACCCGCGGCGGCGCCGTAGCGGGCGTGATCGGTCGCAAGCCGATCCACCTGATCAAGGCCGACGAGCGCGACAAGGCCCCCAAGGTCAAGGACCTGCATATCGACATCGGCGCCAAGGACGGCGACGACGCGCGCGAGCTGGTCCGGATCGGCGACGTCGGCGTGATCGACGTCGCGCCCGTCGAACTGCCCAACGGCCGGCTGGTGTCGCGCTCGCTCGACAACCGCATCGGGTGCTACGTAGCCGCCGAGGCGGCGCGGTTGGTGTCGCTGGACGGCGGTGCCCCCGGCGACGTGGTGGCGCTGGCGGTCGTCCAGGAGGAGACGACGTTCGCCGGCGCGCGGACGAGCGCGTTCTCGCTCGAGCCCGACCTGGCGATCGTCGTCGACGTCACCTTCGCCACCGACCAGCCGGGCATCGAGCTGGGGCCGATGACCAAGCATCCGCTGGAGTCGGGCCCGGTGATCGCGCGCGGAACGACCCTGCACCCGCGCGTCACCGAGCTTCTGTACGACACCGCCCAATC
>DATCFW010000052.1:0-3297 GCA_036509295.1 Solirubrobacteraceae bacterium
GCGCCGTTCGACCTGGTCGAGGCCGACGCCGAGCTCGTCGGCGGGTACTTCACCGAGTACGGCGGCACGGCGTTCGTCGCCTACCTGTTCGCCGAGTACACGAACATGATCGTCGTGTCGGGGATCGCGGTGACGCTGTTCTTCGGCGGTTGGCTGATGCCGTTCGGCATCCACCCCCCCGGCTGGGTCGACCCGTTCGTCGTGCTGGCCAAGATCATGCTCGTGATCACCTTCTTCGTCTGGGTGCGCGCCACGCTGCCCCGCCTGCGCTACGACCAGCTGATGTCCTTCGGCTGGAAGGTGCTGCTGCCGCTGGCCACGCTCAACCTGCTGGTCACGGCGATCGTGGTAGTGGGATGAGCCGGCCGGCGCCCGACCCGTTGACGAGGAGCGATCGATGACCCCGTATAACCCTGGCAGCGACGTCGTCGAGGTGATCCGCGGCCCCGGCGCGGGCCCGGTCCGGGGCGCCTACCGCGTCTTCGGCGAGACCCTGCGCGGCCTCAAGACGACCTTCGGGCGGCTCGTCGAAGGGCCGCTGACGATCCAGTACCCGGAGGAGAAGACGCCGGTCTACTCGCGCTTCCGCGGCCGCCACAAGCTGCACCGGTTCGATGAATCGGACCCCACCCACCCCAGTCTGGAGAAGTGCGTCGGCTGCTCGCTGTGCGCCGCCGCCTGCCCCGCTGACTGCATCCGCGTGGTCGCCGCCGAGAACACCCCGGAGAACCGCGTGTCCGCCGGGGAGCGCTACGCCGCCGTCTATGAGATCAACCTGTCCCGCTGCATCTTCTGCGGCTACTGCGAGGTGGCGTGTCCGTTTGACGCGATCACCATGGGTCACGACTACGAGATGTCGGATTACACCCGCTCCGACCTCATCTTCACCAAGGAGATGCTGCTGGCCGAGGCGATCGAGCGCACCCCGCTGCGGAGGGAAGGCGAGTAGCCATGAGCGCGGTTCTGTTCTTCATCGCCGCGATCGGTGCCCTCTCCGGGGCGATCGGCGTGGTGGTGCTGCGCAATCCGTTCTACAACGTCCTCGCGCTCGTCTGCCACCTGATCGCGCTGGCGGCGCTGTTCCTGCTGCTGCGCGCCGAGTTCGTGGCCGCGGCGCAGGTGGTGGTGTACGCGGGCGCGGTGATGGTGCTGTACGTGTTCGTCGTCGCCTACGTCGGCGGCCAGGATGAGCCACTGCACAGTCCGGGTGGCGCGCTCAAGCTGCTCGGTCCGCTGTTCGGGCTGGCGGTGGCGATCGAGCTGTGCATCGCGTTGCTCGGCACCGCGCTTAAGGGCATCTCCTCCAAGGGCGCGCCCTACCTTCCCGGCTTCGGCAGCCCCGAGCACATCGGGCGGCTGTTCCTGACGACGTACCTGTTCCCGTTCGAGATCGCCTCGCTGCTGCTGCTGGTGGCGGCGATCGGCGCGGTCGTCCTCGCCCGCCGCCGGCGCGGGCTCGATCCCGACGACGATCGCGACCCGCGGCTGCACCCGGCGCGCCCGGTCCACACCGGCACGATGGCCGAGACCGCGGGGCTGCGCACCGGCGGTCGCACGGGTGAGCCGGCGTCGGATGCCGAGCCGTCGCCCGCACCGGTCGGCACCGGACCGTCAGAGGGCGGCTGGTAATGGCGATCGGCTGGTATCTCACCGTGTCGGCGCTCATCTTCTGCATCGGCGCCGTCGGCGTGCTCACGCGCCCCAACCCGCTGGTCATCCTGCTCTGCCTGGAGCTGATGCTCAACGCCGGCAACCTGGCGCTCGTCGCGTTCTCCCGCATGTGGGGCGGCGAGGACGGGCAGGTGTTCGCGCTCATCGTGATGGTGATCGCCGCCTGCGAGGTGACCGTCGGACTCGGGATGATCGTGGCCGTCTACCGCCGCCAGCTGCCGGTCAACGTCGACCAGCTCGACGAGCTCCACGGATGACAGCGACAACATTCGGCTGGCTCATCCTGCTGTTCCCGCTGCTGGGGACGATCCTCATCGGCGTCGGCTACAAGCGCCTGCCCGGGGCCACCGCCGGCTGGCTGGCGACGCTGGCGATCGGGCTGGCGTTCGCCTCGGCGGTGGGCGCGCTCATCTCGCTGCTGGGCAACTCCGAGGGCCACCGCGAGCTGACCTCCTCGCTGTGGAACTACGCGTCGAGCGTCGGCGTCGACGCCAAGCTCTCGATCCTGGTCGACCCGCTGTCCGTCTTCATGGCGCTCGTCGTCTCCGGTGTCTCGACGCTCATCCACGTCTACTCGGTCGCCTACATGGAGTCCGATCAGGGGTACCGGCGCTACTTCGCGTACCTCAACTACTTCGTGTTCTCGATGCTGTTGCTCGTGCTGGCCGGCAACTTCGTGCTGCTGATCGTCGGCTGGGCGTTCGTCGGCGCCGCGTCCTACCTGCTGATCAGCTTCTGGTACCGGCGGGCCACCGCGACCAGCGCCGGGATCAAGGCGTTCGTGATCAACGTCCTCGGCGACGTCGGCCTCGTGCTGGGCACGTTCTTCATCTTCCGCCACACCGGGACGGTCGACTTCCTCAAGACGTTCGCGCTCGCGCCGCACGTCTTCGCGCACAACAGCACCGACCTGGTCGCCGGCTGCCTGCTGCTGCTCGTCGGCGCGTTCGCCAAGTCGGCCCAGATCCCGCTGCACACCTGGCTCCCGGACGCGATGGAGGGGCCCACCCCGGTCTCGGCCCTGATCCACGCCGCCACGATGGTCACCGCCGGCGTCTACCTGATCGCGCGCATGCACCCGCTGTTCGAGATCGCCACCACCGCCGCTGACGTCGGCGCCATCGTCGGCTGCGCCACGCTGCTGGTGGCGGCCTCGATCGCGATCGTGCAGACCGACCTCAAACGCGTCATCGCCTATTCGACGATGTCCCAGATCGGCTACATGATCATGGGCGTCTCGATCGGCGCCTACTCCGCCGGCCTGTTCCACCTCATGACCCACGCCTTCTTCAAGGCGCTGCTGTTCATGTCCGCCGGCTCGCTGATCAGCGCCATGGGCGGCGAGCAGTCGCTGGACAAGATGCGCGGCTTTCGCAAGGCGATGCCGTTCACGTTCGCCTGCTTCGTCATCGGCGGACTGGCGCTCTCCGGGCTGCCGCCGTTCTCCGGCTGGCTGTCCAAGGACGACATCATCGGCTACCTGAACAACCGCGGCGGCGGCTTCGAGATCCTCGGCATCCTCGGCTACGTCGGCGCGCTGCTGACCGGGATCTACACCTTCCGGATGATCTTCCGCGCGTTCTGGGGCGAGCCGGCGCCCGAGGCCCGCGAACTCGAGAGCGGACA
>DATCFW010000053.1:0-14252 GCA_036509295.1 Solirubrobacteraceae bacterium
CCGGTTGACGATCAGCTGCGACACGCTCGAGAGCGACTGGTCGCCCTGGACCGCGAAAGCGCCGAGGTGCGCGCGACGATCGCTGCACTGCGGGAGGAGGCGGGCGGCCCGGACATCGGGACGGCCGAGGGGCGTGTCGCGTTGTTCGCGAGCCTGTTTCGCGGGCGGCCGGACGTGTTCGCGACGCGATGGGAGAGCCGTACGCAGCCCGGCCGCTCAGGCTGGGCGCCCAAGTGCGCGAACGAGTGGCGCCCTGGCGTGTGCGAGAAGCCGAGGGTCAAGTGCGCGGTGTGCGCGCACCGGGCTTTTGTCGTCTTCTCCGAAGCGCAGGTGCGTTCCCATCTGGAGGGCCGCCAGACGATCGGCATCTACCCGCTTCTGACTGACGAGACGTGCTGGTTGGTGGCGATCGATCTCGATGGTCCGACGTGGCGGGAGGATGCAAGCGTGCTGCGCGAGGTCGCCGACGCGGCTGAGGTTCCGGTGCTGGTGGAGCGCTCGCGGTCCGGGCAGGGCGCGCACGTGTGGGTGCTGTTCGCGCGAGCAGTCGCTGCGCGCGTGGCGCGGGCGATCGGCTCGTGGCTGCTGACGCAGGCGATGAGCCGTCGGTCGATCTCGATGGGGTCCTACGACCGGCTGTTTCCCAATCAGGACACGATGCCGACCGGCGGCTTCGGCAACCTGATCGCGCTGCCTTTACAACACGCGCGCCGCTCGGACGGATGCACGGTGTTTCTCGACAACGACCTCGAGCCCCGCGCTGATCAATGGGCGTACCTGTCTGGTGTGCGGCACCTTGACGGCACCCGGGCAGAGTTGCTTGCCGGCGACGCCGAGCGCGCCGGGGGCACACTTGGACTGTCCCGCTGGAGTGAAACCAGGTCAGCCAGCGTCGCGCGGTCACTCACATCGGAGTCCGCCGCGCCGTCGACCGTCACCGTGCAGCTGAGCGGTTGCATTGAGATCGACGTCACCGCGCTCTCGGGCGGCCTCTGTGACCGCCTACGCCGCACGGCCGCGTTCCCCAACCCGGTGTTCTTTGAGCGCGAGCGCGCCCGGCTGTCGACCCACCAGACACCGCGCGTGATCACCTGCCACCAGGACGCCGGAGACCGGCTTCGGCTGCCGCGCGGTTGCCTGGACGCCGTCCGTGACGAACTCGACGCGGCCGGCGCCGCACTGGTCCTCGAGGACGTGCGCACCGACGGCTCGCCGATCGACGTCGTATTCGGCGGAATGCTCTCCGCTGACCAGCAAAGCGCTGTCGACGCACTGAATGCGCATGAGACCGGGGTGCTTGTCGCGCCGCCTGGCTCGGGCAAGACGGTGATGGCGACGGCGTTGATCGCGCGGCGCGGGTGCTCGACGCTCGTGCTCGTTCATCGCCGCCCGCTGTTGGAGCAGTGGGTCAAGCGCCTCTCGCGGTTTCTCGAACTCGACCCCGGCCAGATCGGCTCGTCCGCCGCCGAGCCCGGAAGCGCCGGGATCGACGTCGCGATGGTTCAGACCCTCACGCGCCGAGATACCACTGAACTGCTGCGCCGTTATGGCCAGGTCGTCGTCGACGAGTGCCATCACGTCCCGGCCGTCTCGGTCGAGCGGCTGCTGCGCGATGCTCCGGCCCGATACATCACGGGCCTCACCGCGACACCCCGCCGCCGCGACGGCCACCACCCGATCATCGCGATGCAGTGCGGTCCCGTCCGCCACACGCTCACTACCACACACGCCGCTGAGACCGCCGTTCGCCGCGTGTTCCTGGAGCGGCGCACGGATTTCGATCCGGCAGGACTGCCGACCGATCCGGGGATCCAGGAAATCCTCGGCGCCGTCGCCTGCGACCCGGCTCGCACCAAGCGGATCGCCGACGACGTCCTCGCCGAACTGGCCGAAGGCCGCTTCCCACTCGTGCTCACGGAACGGCGTGAGCAGCTCGCCGCACTCGCGAAGCTGCTCGAGCAGCACGCCCAGACACTCGTCACGCTGCACGGCGGCATGGGCGTACGAGCACGTCGGCACGCCGACGAGCTGCTGGCCAGCGACGGCCCGCGCGTCGTGCTGGCGACTGGCCGGTACATCGGCGAGGGGTTTGACGACCCGCGACTGGACACGCTCGTGCTCGCGATGCCGATCGCCTGGAAGGGCACCATGACCCAGTACGCCGGACGGCTGCACCGCCACCACGACGCCAAGCACGAGATCCGGATCCTCGACTACGTCGACCACGAGATCCCCGTGCTGCGCCGCATGTACGCCAAGCGCCAGCGCGCCTACACCAGCCTGGGCTATCGGCCTGGCTGACCTCGGCTCGTCACGTCAAGTCGGGCGCCCAAGCCAAAAGCCGCCTTGCGATGTACTGGACTCCTGGCGATCGCGTACTCGAGCAGCGCCCTGCCTCGCGGCCGCCGGCTGAGGCGTTCGGTGACCACTTGGTCTGACATCGATGGCCGTAGGCATGTGCGCCAGCGCGCCATGGCCCTTGGAGTCGCCGCGTCGTCTGCGGGCCGGGCGTAGAGTCACGACGATGAGGCGTACCGGTGCGGATCGCAAGCCATCGCGCTCACCGGGCCGTCGTCGCCGGCACGGGAACCGCAGCCGCCTTCGCCTTGGTGAGGCGGAAGCGGGTGAGATCGACCACAGAACCCAGGGACTTGCAGGAACTTCTGACGAATGGAGCTAGCCGGGCTCGAACCGGCGACCTCCTGGGTGCGATCCAGGCGCTCTCCCAACTGAGCTATAGCCCCGGGCGGCGGCATCGGCCGCACGGTGAGGGCCTAGTGTAGACGCCGCTGGCGACCATTTCTCGTGGGTACGCCGAGGTTGGAGGAACGCGCCCAGGGTTTGGAAGTGGCCCCAATCGGCCGATACGTTTGTCAGCGGCCTGGCCATGATGAGCTTTCGCACACGTCTGATCAGCTTCTTCGTCGTGATCGTCGTCGTTCCGATGGCCGCGGTCGGCTTCCTCGTGTTCCGGCTGATCGATGACAGCCAGTCCGGCAAGGCCGATGCGCGCGCCAGTGGAATCGCCACCTCGGCGTCGAGCCTGTACGCGAACGCCAGCCGGCAGGCGAGTCTGCACGCCGGCACAATCGCCCGCGACCTGGCGCTGACCCCGGTCGGTCAGCTGCCGTCGCGCGCCACCGCGGCGGCGCGGCAGCAGGGGCTGGCCCGCCTGACGATCCGGGTCGGCCGCGCGCCCGCCGTCGACATCGGCAGCCAGGCCGCCGTCGCCCCTGGCCTGGCCACCGTCACCGCCGCCGCGCACCGCCCCGCCCGCGTGTTCGCGGTCTCGGATCTCACCGCAGCCCAGTACGCCGCCGATCTGGCGGGCGCGGGGATCGATGTGGTCGTCCGCTCGGGAGGATCGACCCTCGCCTCGACGCTCCCGGCGGCCACCGCAGTGAAGCTGCCCCCGCGAGGCTCGATCCGGATCGGCTCGGCGAGCTACCGCGTGGTCACCTCGACCTTCGTCGGCTTCGATCACACTACCGTCGCCGTCTCGGTCCTCTCCAATGTGTCCGCCACCGGCGGTTCGGTCGCCGATGACCGCGCGCTCGCGGCGGTGTTCATCGCCGGCTTCCTCATCCTGGCCTTCTTCTTCTCGCTTTTGGCCTCGCGGGCGCTGCACGGCCAGCTATCCCGGTTCTTGGAGGCGGCCCGGCGGCTGGGCGGCGGTGACTTCTCGTCGGCGGTGCCGACCGCCGGACGCGACGAGTTCGCCCTGCTCGGCCAGGAGTTCAACAACATGTCAGAGCAGCTCGAACGGCGGCTCGGGGAGCTCGAGCAGGAACGCTTCCGGGTGCGCAAGTCGATCCGGCGGATCGGGGAGGCGTTCGCGTCTGGGCTGGATCGCGATGCGCTGCTCGAGCTGGCGCTGCAGACCGCGATGGATGCCACCGATGCCGAGCGCGGACGGGTCAGCTCCCGGCAGAGCGCTGCCGACCCCCTCAAGGAGACCATCCACGTCGGTCGCCTGGCCGGCCTGGAGGGTCAGATCTATGAGGCGGAGCGGCGGGCGCTGGCGGCTGACGGCGTGGGCGAGGCCTCCACCGAGGACGTCCATCTCGCCACCGTCGCGCTCGGCCCGGTTGGTCCCGGCGGTCCGACCCACGGGCTCATCACGGTGTGCCGGGAGGGCCGCGGCTTCACCGAGGACGACCTCGAGCTGCTGCGGTCTCTCGCCGCCCAGGCGACCTTGGCGATGGCCAACGTCAACCTCCACTACAACGTACAGCGCCAGGCGATCACCGACGATCTCACCGGCCTGGCGACGCATGGGCGGTTCCAGGAGCTGCTGAGCGCCGAGATGGACGAGGTGCGCCGCTACCAGTATCCGGTCGGCCTGATCATGCTGGATCTCGACGATTTCAAGTCGGTCAACGACGTCCACGGTCACCAGCAGGGAGATCTCGTGCTGCGCTGCGTCGCCGACTCGCTGCGCGAGACCTCGCGCGATGTCGATGTCGCCGCTCGCTACGGTGGCGAGGAGATGGCGTTGATCCTGCCGCACACCGATCTGGAGGGCGCCTACGAATTGGCCGAGCGCGCCCGTACGGCGATCGAGGCGCTCGAGATCCCGCTCCTCGGGGCCGAGGGAGTCCTCCGCGTGACCACGAGCATCGGGGCGGCGTCATCGACGGACGGCGACAAGAACGAGCTGATCGCCGCTGCCGACGGCGCGCTGTACGTGGCCAAGCGCGAGGGAAAGAACCGCACGGTGAGGGCCGCGCCGGATACCGCTAACGTGGGTGGCGGCGAGTAGGCTTTTGCGTATGGGTCTTCTTGACGATGCGATAAAGGAACACCTGGACCTCAAGCGCCGCCGGGGCGCTGATCCGGCAGAGGTCGAACGTGCCGAGCAAGAGGCGCTCGGCCCCGTCCGGCGTAACCGCGACCCGGCGGATGCCCTCGAGCCCGAGGCGGCTGCCGACGAGACCGGCGGCTTTGCCTACGATCACGCCGACGATGCGGACTGGTCGCACGATGCATCGCCTGAGGCGTCGGCCGAGACGGCCGACGACCTCGCCGAGCCGGGCTTCGCGGATCACGCCGCGTCGGAGCCGGAGGCGCTGGTCGAGGACGAGCTGCCGCCGGCGCCCCGCGCCCGCGGCTGGAGCTCTCGTGGCGACGAACGGCCAGAGCCGGCCTCATCGCGCCCGCTGAGCGACATGGGCGGCGGGGAGACCGTCGAGTACAACGTCGAGGACGTGCTGGCGGCCGATCACGAACCGGACCACCGGCCCGTCGCAGCACCGCATGGTTCCGACGCGCCGGACGACGAGGACGTGCTGGAGGAGACACCCGAGTTTCTCCAGGACACGCCGGACCACGATCGCCTGTGGTTCGAGCAGCGCCCGCCGCGCGACTTCGACTTCGACGGCTGAGCCGCTCCGCGCCCGGCGCGCGACGTGAAAACTGCCAACGTCGCGCGATTTTCCGGCCATTGACGGCCGGCCGAGCCTGGGCTATACAAAGTACACCGGGTCAGTTGAATTTGCGTGAAAGGATGGCCCTTGTTCTTCCGTCAGGTGCTGTACCGCGATCTTGGCTGTGCCTCGTACCTGCTCGGCGATGGCGGCGAGGCGGTCGTCGTCGACCCCCGCTGGGACATCGCCGCGTACCTGGAGATCGCGGCCGCCGAGCACCTGCGGATCACCCATGTCATCGACACCCACGAGCATGCCGATCACGTGTCGGGCCGTCTCGGGCTCGCCCGGGCCACCGGGGCATGGCCGCATCGACCGGTCATCGCCGCCGCCGGGTCCTCCGCGGACACGATCAGCCCCGGCGCGGAGATCATGGTCGGCGCGGTGTGCCTGACCGCGCTCGCCGCGCCGGGCCACCGGCCTGAGCACCTCGCGTTCGTCGTGGCTGACCTGTCCCGCAGCTCGGAGCCCTGGATGCTGCTGACCGGCGATTCGCTGCTCATCGGCGACATCGCGCGGCCCGACCTGGCGGCCACCGCCGTTGAGGGCGCCCACGACCTGCACGCCAGCCTTCGCCGGCTGCTGGCCGTCGGCGATTACGTGGAGGTGTGGCCGGCTCACATCGGTGGGTCACTGTGCGGTGGCGCCGGCCTGAGCGGCAAGACCAGCTCCACGGTCGGTTTCGAACGCCGCCACGACCCGCTGCTCGGGCTCGACGAGGATGAGTTCGTGGCGAGTCTGACGTCGAGTCTGCCGTCACGCCCGCCCAACGTCGATCGGATCGTCGGTCTCAACCGTCGGACGTCCGGGCCGTCGCCGGCCGCCCCGTCGGCCCTCGCCGGTGACGCCCTGCGCCGAGCATTGGCGACGCCGGCCACCGTCATCGACAGCCGGCCGCCGCCGGAGTTCGACGCCGGCCACATCGCCGGTTCGATCAACCTGCCGGTCGCCTCGCCCGGCGTGGGCACGCGGGCCGGCTGGGCGCTGGACCCCTTGCAGCCGGTCCTGATCGTCGCCGGCGACGACACCGACGCCGAGCGGATGACGCTCGCGCTGCAGGCCGTCGGGTTCTGGCGACTGGAGGGCACGTGCATCGCCGATCCCGCGTCCTGGCAGCACGACTCGATCCCGGTCGCGCGGGCCGACGCCTGGGACCTCGAGCAGCTCGCCGCCGGATTGCGTCGCGACGCCGTCGATCTCGTTGACGTGCGCGAGCCGAGCGAGTGGAACAGCGGCCACATCGCCGGCTCGCATCACGTGCCGCTGCACCGGCTGCGTGACGTCGAGTCCATCGTCCTGCCCCAGCCAGGCCGCACCACCGCGGTCGCCTGCGCCGCCGGCGCTCGCGCCGCGTTTGCCGCCAGCCTGCTGCGCCGTGCCGGGCGCACCGACGTGGTCCGCGTGTCCGGCGGCGGGATCCCGGATCTCGGTGCCCTCGGGCTCGAGCTGGCGCTCGGGTAGTCGCTACGGGCGCCGGGTCCACCTCCATCGGCGGGCGATCGCCGTGGCGAGGAAGGCCAGCACGAGCGCCGGCCAGATGGCGCGATGATGGTGGTGCGCTGCCGACCCCAGCACCATCAGGACAAGCACGATCGGCAGGATGATCGGCAGCGGCCCGCGTCCGAGTGACCACGATCGTTGATGCGTAGGCGGATCGCGTGGCAGGTCGGCCAGCAGCGCGTCGAGCTCGGCCTCGCTGCGGGCGCCGTAACAGCGGCTGATCCGATCCTGGAGCTCGTCGGTATCGATCCGGCCGTCGGCGTGATGACGGCGCAGCGCCTGTCCCGCCGCTTCACGATCGGCGTCGCTCGCTCGCAGGGTTGGCTGGGGTGGCTGGTTCATCATCGTCTCCATTCGTCTCAGGCCGGGCCCGGTTCGGTCAGTGCCGGCCCGGCTGGTCGGGTGCGCAGCAGCCGCGCGACGGGCGCCGGCAGCCACCAGTTCCAGCGCCCGAACAGCGACACGGCGGCGGGTACGAGCAGGGATCGCACGACGGTGGCGTCGAGGAGGATGCCGGCCCCCAGCCCGGTCGCGATCATCTTGACGTTCGTGCTCGGCGCGGTGGCCATCGACACGAAGCCCAGGAACAGGATGAGTGCCGCGCTGGTCACCAGCCGCCCGGTCCGACTCAGTCCCGTCACGACGGCGTCCTCGGTCGAGCCGGTGGCGTCGTACACCTCGCGCATCCGCGCCAGGATGAAGACCTCGTAGTCCATCGACAGTCCGAACAGGAAGGCGAACACAATCACCGGCAGCCAGGATGGAATCGACGCCGCCGCCGGAATCCCCCACAGGGCGTTCGAGCCGTAGCCCTGTTGCCAGACGAGCGTGAGGACCCCCCAAGCCGCGGCGACGCTAAGCACGTTGAGCATCACCGCCTTCAGCGGCAGCACGAGCGAGCGGAACGCGCGCGCCAGCAGCAGGAACGTGATTAGGGCGATCAGCGCGATCATCACCGGGAAGCGGCCGTAAACGGCCGAGATGAAGTCGCTGTTCTGGGCGACGATCCCGCCGACGCGCACCCCGGGACCGACGGCATGAGCGGTGTCGCGTACCCGTGACACGGTCGCGCTGCTGTCACCGTGCGCCAGGACGTCGACCACGGCCGTCTGACCCACGTGCCAGCCGCCGCCGCCGGGAGCGAGCGCCCCCTGGACTCCGGGCAGCGCGCGCGACTGGGCGACGAGCTGCCCGGAGTCTCGTGTCGGCGCCACGATCTCGATCGGGGAGAGCACGCCGGCTCCGATTCCCGATCGCTCCAGCGCATTCAGGCCGACCTTGGCGTCACCGCCCTGGCTGATCGTGTTGGGGTCCCCGGTGGGAGCGCCGAGGTTCATCGAGGTCGCCGCGACCGCCAGCGCCGCGAGCACCGCGACGGCGCTCAATGCGGCCGGCCAGCGGCGGCGGACGACCAGCCGCGCCCACGCCGTCCAGGCTCGGCTGGCGTGGTCGTCGCTGCGAATGTGGGGCCAATCGAGGCGGCCACCGACCGTGGAGAGGGTGATCGGCAGCAGGGTCGTCGCCACCGCCACGCTGATCAGCGGGATCACCAGGCCGCCGTAGCCGACACTGCGCAGGAACGGCACGGGCAGTGCCATCAGGGCCAGCAGGCCGATGGCCACGGTCGTGCCGCTAAACGCCACCGCGCGGCCCGCGCTCGCCATCGCCCGGACGATCGCCTCATCGCCGGCATGGCCGTGGGCGCGCTCCTCGCGCCAGCGCACGATGATCAGGAGCGAGTAGTCGATCGACACGCCCAGGCCGACGAGGGCGATCAGGAACTCCACGATCGAAGACACCGGGGTGATCGCCGTCAGTGCCCATACGAGCAGGAAGCTCGTCGTGATCGAGATCACGGCCATCACGAGTGGCACGAACGCCAGCAGTGATGCGAACACGAAGCCGAGCACCAGCAACGAGCACGCTCCGCCGAGCACGGATTCCAGCAGCAGACCCAGCCCGCCCTTCTTGCTCCCGCCGGCCGCGAGCGCATCGAGCCCGGTGATATGGACCGGCGCGCCCGCGATCGTGAAGCCCCGCAACGCCGCCCGGGCCGATCGGACCGCCGCGGTGTTGGTGCCGAAGCCGCTCGTGCGCGCGGGTTGCGGATAGACCAGCAGGAAGGTGGTGCGGCCGTCGGGTGAGACGAACGCGCGATCGCCGGTGGAGGCGAAGGAGGCGACGCGGGCATGGGGGAGGGCTCGCCGCAACCGGGCGGCCAGTTGGTTCAGGCCGTCCCTGGCGGCCGCCGAGTCGACGCTCATCCGCGCCGGGAGCGTCACCACCGGCACGAGCGGCGCGTCGTTGCCGCCGTTTCCGAACGTTCGCAGGATGCGGGCATTGGTCTGCCACCCCTCGCGGCCGGGGACCGAGAACTGGTCGCTGAGTGCCTTGGTCGCCGGGCCGATCGAGGCGATGCCCGCGATCGTCAGCAGCAGCCAGCAGGCGATGACGGCGCGCTTGTGCGCCACCGACCAGCGGGCGATCGTCGCGGTCATGTGTCTCCCATCGGGTACGCGGTGGCCAGCGCGGACATCGGATTTGCCATGCGACGATCGTGGCGGCCGGGCGGACGTCTGTCGTCGGCTCGCGAGCGGCTCTTGCCCTACGCTCTGGGTGGTCCGCGCCCGCCCGTCACTACTCCATGCGGCGTAGTTGACACTGCGCCGTCGAGCCGATGCCGTGGCCGGAATGCGGGGCTATCGTCCAGGTGTGAGCGCGCAGGCCGTGACCGGAGTGAGATCCGCCCCGTGGGGTCCGCTGGGACGCCGGGATGTCCGGCTGGCGCTGGCCGTCGCGGTGGTGCAGATCGTCGGCACGGTGGCGATCCAGCACCGCAACGTCCATGCCCATCAGGCGTGCTGGTGGGGCCCGTGCCACCGAGCGCGCGGGCTGGACCCGGGCGCCTACCTGCTGTTAGCGATCGGACCGGTGGCGCTGCTGCTGCGCCGGCGCGTTCCGCTGGGTGTCCTCGGAGTGGTGTTCACGGCGACGATCGTCTACGCCGTCATCGGTTACCCGGCGGGCCCGGTCTTCCTGGCGCTGACCGTCGCCTTCGCCACGGTGGTCATCGGGGGCCATCGTTCGGTCGGGGTGCTGACGGTGATCGCCGGCTGGGCGATGTTCCTGTGGCTGCCGGCGGCATTCGGGCGCGGTGACGTGCCCACGCTCGGCGAGGCGGTGGCGCTGGCGGCGTGGCTGGCGGTCCTGCTGGCCGGCGCCGAGCTCGTCCGTGGACGCCGCGAGCGGACCGCCGCGCTCCGGCTGGGCCGGGAGCAGGAGGTCCGCCGGCGCGCGGAGGAGGAGCGTCTGCGCATCGCCCGTGAGCTGCACGACGTCCTCGCGCACAACATCTCGCTGATCAACGTCCAGTCAGGGGTGGCTCTGCATCTGCTCGAGCAGCAGCCCGAGCAGGCGCGCAGCGCCCTGTCGATCATCAACGAGGCGAGCGCCGACGCGCTGCGCGAGGTCCGCTCGGTGCTCGGCGTGCTGCGCGGCGTCGACGAGCAGGTTCCGCGCGCGCCGACCGCCGGGCTAGCGCAGCTCGGCGAGCTGATCAGCCGGTCGGCGGCCGCGGGGGTCCGGGTGCAGGTGCAGGTGGAGGGACGGCGCCGTCCGCTTCCGACGAGCGTCGACCTGGCGGCGTTCCGGATGGTGCAGGAGTCGCTGACGAATGTCGCCCGCCACTCGCAGGCGAACGCCGCTCGTGTCAGGCTCGACTTTGGTGAGGCCGAGCTCACCGTGCAGGTCGACGACGAGGGCGTCGGCCGGGTGCGAGGCGGGCCGGGTGATGGTGAGGGCGGCAACGGCATCGCCGGCATGCGCGAACGCGCCGTGGCGCTCGGCGGCACGCTGGACGCCGGCCCCCGAGGCGATCGCGGCTTCCGCGTCTGGGCCCGACTCCCGCTGCGGGCAGACGCATGATCCGGGTGCTCCTGGCCGACGATCAGGCGCTGGTGCGCGCCGGCTTTCGGGCACTGCTCGACGCCCAGGATGACCTGGAGGTCGTCGGCGAGGCGGCCAACGGCCGGGAGGCGGTGGCGACGGCGGTGACGCTTCGTCCCGACGTGGTGCTGATGGACATCCGCATGCCCGAGCGCGACGGTCTGGCGGCGACGCGTGAGATCGCCAACGACCCCGGCCTCGATGACGTGAGGATCATCATCCTGACCACGTTCGATCTCGACGAGTACGTATTCGAGGCGATCCGCGCCGGCGCGGCCGGCTTCCTGGTCAAGGACACCCGGCCCGCCGAGCTGATCGAAGCTGTCCGCATCGTCGCCGGGGGCGACGCCCTCCTGTCGCCCGGTGTCACCCGCCGGCTGATCGCCGAGTTCGCCAGTCGCGCCAAGCCGCCTCCGGAGTCCGACACGCTCGAGCAGCTGACCGACCGCGAGCGCCAGGTCATGGCCCTCGCCGCCGCTGGCCTGTCCAACGATGAGATCGCGACCGAGCTCGTCGTCAGTCCCGCCACCGCGAAGACCCACGTGAGCCGCGCCATGATCAAGCTCGGCGCCCGCGACCGTGCGCAGCTCGTCGTCGCCGCCTACGAAACCGGTCTTGTCCGCCCGGGCTGGGCCACCTGACCCCCGCCCGCGCGCCCGTCGAATCGCGAGCCGCCGCCGTTAGACTCAAGTGCCGACGGGGCCATAGCTCAGTTGGGAGAGCGCCTGCTTTGCAAGCAGGAGGTCGCCGGTTCGATCCCGGCTGGCTCCACTGTAGGAAAGTGCTGCAAATACCTCGCTTTCTCCGAGCGCTGCGAACCGCGCCAGGATCTCGAGCCGATGAAGGTCGAGCATCGGCATAGCTTACGCTGAGCACTGGGTTTTGCCGCTTTACATGATGCTGACTGCGGGTCATGTTCGATGCATGAACGCCCGAGAGACCATCCTTTCGCCCACGCTGGAGATCAACGAGCGCATCGCCCGTCGCCAAGCTCAGGGCCTGCCGACCACGCCGCTGGGCTTCGGGGAGGCCGGACTTCCCGTCCTGGAAGAGGTCGCCCATCAGCTGTCCGCCGGCGCGGGACACGCGGATTACGGTCCGGTAGCCGGCATCGCGCCGCTACGCGAGGCGGCTGCGGGGTACTGGAACCGCCGCGGCGTGCCCACCGATCCCGAGATGATCATCGCTGGCCCGGGCAGCAAGCCACTGCTCTACGCGCTGCTGCAGGCGATCTCGGCGCCGATTGCGCTGCCGCGCCCGTCGTGGGTCAGCTACGCCGCGCAGGCGGCACTCACCGGCTGCCCGGCGCACATGATCGCGACCCGGCCGGGCCAGGGCGGCGTCCCCGACCCCGAGCAGCTCGACGCGGCCGCCGAGCGCGCCCAGGCGACCGGCGCGCCGCTGGGGGCTGTGATCCTCACCTTGCCCGACAACCCAACCGGCACCCTGGCGGATCCCAGCACCGTCTCTGAGGTGTGTGACGTCGCCGAGCGCCGGGACCTGCTGGTGATCAGCGACGAGATCTATCGCGACCTTGTCCACGATCCCAAAGCGCCGTTCCTCAGCCCGCGGAGCGCGTCGGGCACCGGACCGTGGTCACAACCGGGCTGAGCAAGAACCTCGCCCTCGGCGGCTGGCGCCAGGGCGTCGCTCGCCTGCCCGATACTCCCACCGGGCGCCAGCTGCGCACCCAAGTCATCGCGATCGCCAGCGAGATCTGGTCCTCTCCCACGGTTCCCGTCCAACACGCCGCCGCATGGGCGTTCGGCGAGCCCCAGCAGGCGCGCGACCGCATCTCTGAGAGCAGGCGCGTGCACGCCGCCGTCGCCCGAGCTGTATCTCACGCGCTCGCCAACGCCGGGGTCGATCATCCGCCGCCCACCGGCGGCTTTTATCTGTATCCCGACTTCGGTTGCCACCGTCAACATCTCGCCGAACGCTGGTCGGTGCATACGGCCGCACAGCTCGCCGCGCTGCTGCTCGAGCGTCACGGCATCGCCACGCTACCCGCCTCGGCGTTTGGCGGCTCCGACCACACACTGGCGCTACGGCTGGCCACCAGCGGGCTCTACGGCGATACCGACCAGCGCCACGCCGCCCTGCGTCACCCCGACCCCTCGACGCTGCCGTGGATCGACGCGCACCTGCGCAAGCTGTCCGGCGCCCTGGCCGAGCTCCTTCCCACCATCCATCGCGCCACCGACGCTCCACCACACAAAGGAGTCAAACCATGAAGACCACCACCACATCCATTCTCGGGACGCTGATCCAGACGATCAAACGGACCTGGGTCGAGCTCGACCACTCCCAGCGACGCCTGTTCGAGATTCAAACCGGCGTCACCACCCGCCGTCCGGGACGTCGCCGCTGACTGGGCGCCGAGACCCCCGGTTGGTGCTCGGCTCAGACGTCCCGACCGAGGGTCAAGGTCAGTCGCGAGCTCGGCAGGATTGCAAACAAGGCAATGTCCCGCGGTCGCTAAGCAGCCGATCGGCGGCCGCGGGCCGAGCTTTCGTTCGACGACGAACATTGGCAACGACGCGTCCCAAGCCCCTGGATTGTGCGGAAAACGAGGGAGCGCCCGAGAGGGCCGCTTCGATCGACCACCGGCTCTCTGCGCGTGAGCTCCTCCCAGCGCTTTGTTCGAGATGAGCGCCTGAGCGCAGGCAGGTCGGCTATTCGCGGCCTGGTTCGCCGGCAGCTAGGAAGTACGCCCGGTCCTTCGGTCTGTCGGCCGCGCGTTACGATTTATGGATGTCGTCAAGGGCAGCCACGAGCACGGCAATGCGAGTGCCGGCGACAGTGAGGCGCTCCGCCCGGGGCGCGGGTTCTCCGTAGCCGTCAGGGAAGCTGCTTGGGGCGAACGTGAGGTCGAGCGGCCGTGTCGCGTCGCCAGGTTCCAGACGGTGGCGGCGAGGAGGCTGCGAGGCGTGAAGTAGTCGGGTGGGAGTGGCACCCAGGCGGCTGTGTTCGCGGGATCGGTGACGAGGCGGCAGTCGAGAGCGTTCAGCGCGGCCGCGAGGCGGTGGAGGTTGGCTTCGTCGCGATCGGGCGTGACATCAATGTCGAGGGTGTCGTAGCGACGGCCGTGCGACTGGATGCCGGCGCCGCCGATGACGACGAACTGCACGTCGTGATCGACCAGAACCTTCAGGAGCGCCTCGCGCTCAGCGTCGATCGCAGGGCTCACGAGACCGGAGTCTGTTGGCTCAGCCATTCAGCAATCCTGTCCCCCGCCGCCCGCTCGTCGGAGGCGCCCCCGGCCTCGCGCTCACGTTGGACATCGAGCACGGCTTGAAGCGCGAGCGAGTCGCGCCGTGCCGTGCGAGCGTCCGACGCGTCGGCGATCCTCAGCAGGTCGATCAGTCCAGCTGCCTCGAG
>DATCFW010000054.1:0-2297 GCA_036509295.1 Solirubrobacteraceae bacterium
CGACTTGTGTAGCTCGCGATACATGTCACGCGCGAGCTTGCCCGGGACGCCCGGCACCGCGGCAAGCTCCTCGCTGGAGGCCGACAGGATCGCGTCGGGCGAGCCGAAGTGCGCCAGCAGCGCGCGCTTGCGTGCCGGGCCGACGCCCGGCAGCTCGTCCAGCACCGAGGTCGTCATCGCCCGGTCGCGGCGGATCCGGTGGTGGGTGATCGCGAAGCGGTGGGCCTCGTCGCGGACGCGCTGCAGCAGCTGCAGCTCGGGCGTGTCGTGGGCGAGCACGAGCGGGTCCTGGCGCCCCGGGAAGAACACCTCCTCGATCCGCTTGGCGAGCGAGATGATCGTCACCCCCCGCTCACGGAACGGCTCGAGCACCCGCATGCCGGCGGCGAGCTGCCCCTTACCACCGTCGATCACGATCACGTTCGGCAGCGTCGCGAAGCTCGGGTCGTAGTCCTTGTCGTGCGGCGAGACGTCGCGCTGGCTCTCCCAGCGGGCGAAGCGGCGTCCGAGCACCTCCTCCATGGCGGCGAAGTCGTCGGGACCGTAATCGCCGTCGGCGGCGTCACCGACGCTGAACACGCGGAAGCGGCGGTAATCGGACTTCTTGGGCGCGCCGCCCTCGAACACGACCATCGAGGCGACGGTGTTGGTGCCCATCAGCGTCGAGATGTCGAAGCACTCGATCCGCAGCGGGACGACGTCGAGGCCGAAGGCCTGCTGGAGGCCGTCGAGCGCCTCGACGCGCTGCTGGCGGCGGCGCTCGGAGCGCAGCTTCTCCTGGTCGATGGCCAGCCGGGCGTTGCGCTCGGCGAGCTCGAGGATCCGCCGCTTGTCGCCGCGCTCCGCCGGCCGGATCTCGACGCCCCCGCCGCGGCGGGCGGACAGAGCCTCGGCGAGCGCGGGCATCGAGCTGAGCTCGCGCTGGACGACGACGAGCGGCGGGACGGACATGGCGCTCGCGTAGTACTGGAGGATGAACGCCTCGGCCACCTCGGCCAGCTCCGCATCGGTCGTGTTGTCCAGATAGAAGCTCTGGCGATCGGACAGGACGCCGTCGCGGACCTGGAACACCTGGGCGTTGGCCTCCCCGTCGGCCAGGGCGATCGCGATCGCATCGAGCGACCCCTCGCCGTCGTGGGCGACGCGCTGGCGTTCCAGCAGCGAGCGGACGGCGCGCAGCCGGTTGCGCTCCCGGGCGGCGTCCTCGAACCGCTGCTCGGCGGCGGCGAGCTTCATCTCCTCGTTGAGCGCCCACTCGATCTCCTTGTAGCGCCCGGAGAGGAAGGCGATCACGCCGTCGATCGCCTTGCGATACCCCTGCTTGTCCACGTACCCGACGCAGGGCGCCTCGCACCGCTTGATGTAGTAGTCCAGGCACGGCGAGCCGCTGCGCCGGCCGGGCTCGGGACCGTCGCAGGAGCGGAACATGAACACCTTGCCGAGCACCTCGAGCGTCGAGCGGACGCGCTTGGCGTTGCTGTAGGGCCCGAAGTAGGCGCGGTCGCGGCGGTGGCGCTCCCGGGTGAAGTAGACGCGGGGAAAGTCCTCATCGAGCGAGATGGCGATGTAGGGATAGGACTTGTCGTCACGCAGGCGGATGTTGAACCGCGGCTTGTACTGCTTGATGAAGTTCTGCTCGACGAGCAGCGCCTCGGACTCGGTGTGGACGACGAGCGCCTCGATCTGCTCGATCATCGGCAGCAGATCCCGCCCCGCCCGGGTGCTCGGATTGGAGAAATGCGAGGCGACCCGCTTCTTGATCGAGTTGGCCTTGCCGACGTAGATGACCTTGCCGCTGTCGTTGCGGAACAGGTACACGCCGGGCTGGTCGGGGAGCTCGCGGCGCTTGTCAGCGGGGAACAGGGCCATCGATTCGAGGATAGGCGCGGCGTCGTTATCGACGCGGATTAAGAATCAAGTAGTAGAGACTCGATTCTTCATCCACGTCGAGCGGCGAGCCCCGCGTCAGAGAGCGACGGTGAAGCTCAGCGCCACCCCGGCGGCCCCGAGGGCGAGGGCGAGCAGCGCCACGTCCTCCCCGGCCCCGGCGGTGGGCGTGTTGGGCGCGTAGCGCGGCGGGGTGGCGTTGGGCTGGTAGATGACGGCGCCGTTGGTCGGCGGGGTGCCGAGCGCATGCACCGTGAACACCAGAGAGACGGCCAGGGTGAGCGCCAGCGCGATCCGCCGGGTGCGCCCTCCCCACAGGGCCACCGCGAGCAACCCGGCCGCGACGATGGCGAGCAGCACGTCCGCTGCGGAGTACACCTGCCAGGCGTTCGGGTCGTGCGGAATGCCCT
>DATCFW010000055.1:0-2205 GCA_036509295.1 Solirubrobacteraceae bacterium
GGCGCTGAGCGCTCTGTGGGACAGTTCGGCGCTCGTCAAGCTGTACGCCGACGAGGAGGGAGCGGACGAGGCCCGGGGGTGGCGCGGGGCCGCGGTGGTGAGCGCCCTGTCGATGACCGAAGTTCTGGCGGCCATCTGGGGCAAGGTGGCGCGCGCTGACCTGAGTCCGGCACACGCGTCCGTGCTCGACCGCGCGTTCCTGGCCGACGTCCGCCGCGGCCGCTTCGAGGTGCTGCCCGTGGCGCCCGCTGTGATCGCACGCTCGTTTGAGTGCGTCCGCCGGCACCGGTTGCGCGGCGCGGACGCGGTGCAGCTGGCGAGCGCCCTGGCGGCGCGAGACGCCGACCCGCGGTTGGGCACCATGGCCGTGTTCGACGAGCGGCTGAGAGCCGCCGCGAGCGCCGAGGGCTTGGCTCTGCTGCCCGCTGCCTGAGCTCGGCGGGGCGCTACCCCGCCGACGCCGACGCCGCCGCTGACAACACAGTCGCGCCGTAGGAGCCGCCGTGGTGGCCGGCGCTCAACCACTGGCGGAACGCCTGGCCGGGCATCGGACGGCTGATGTGGAAGCCCTGCGCGTGGTCGCACCCCAGCCCCGCCAGGCGCTGCAGGGTGGCCGCATCCTCGACGCCTTCGGCGATGACGTTGAGGCCGAGGTCGTGGCCGAGGTTGATGGTGGAGCGCACGATGATCAGGTCGCTCTCGTCGCGCAGCATCGGTGAGACGAACGAGCGGTCGATCTTGAGCTCGTCGATCGGCATCTTGCGCAGGTTGGCCAGTGATGAGTAGCCGGTGCCGAAGTCATCGACTGACAGGCGCACGCCCAGCGCGCTGAGGCGGCTGACGGTGGCCAGCGCGCGGTCGGGATCAGACATGATCATGCTCTCGGTGATCTCAAGCTGCAACGACCCGGCCGGCAGCCCGTAGGCGTCCAGCAGCCGCTCGACCTCTCCGGGGAGGTCGCGGTCCAGGAGGTTGCGGACCGAGAGGTTGACCGCCACCGACATCTCCTGGCCGTCGCGGCGCCAGGTGGCGCATTCGGCGATCGCGCGGTCCAGGACGTGACGGGTGAGCGGGCCGATCAGGCCGGTCTGCTCGATCGTCTGCACGAACGCCCCGGGCGGGATCAGCCCGTGTTCGGGATGCTGCCAGCGCACCAACCCCTCGGCCCCCCGAACGGTGAGGCCGTCGAGGTCGATGATCGGCTGGTAGTGCACGACGATCTCGTCAGCCACCAGCGCGCGACGGATGTCAGAGTGGACGCTGAGGCGTCGCAGCGAATGATGGTTGTCCTGGGCGGCGTAGATCTTGTAATCGGTCTGCGCGTCCTTGGCCGTGTACATCGCGATGTCAGCGCAACGCAGCAGCGCGTGGACGTCCTCGCCGTCCTGGGGGAACCGCGCCACGCCGATGCTGGCGCCGAGCTCGACCGAGACGCCCTCGAGGGCGAACGGCGCGCTCACGCTGCTCGTCAGCCACGTGGCCATCGTCTCGATCGCCTCGTCGTCGTGGCCGGCTCCGACGGCCAGGATCCCGAACTCGTCACCGCCGAGCCGCGCCACCAGGGCCGCCGAGCCCATCGCCGAGACGAGCCGTGGCCCGAGGTCACGCAGCAGCGTGTCGCCGCAGTGGTGCCCAAGCGTGTCGTTGATCTCCTTGAACCGGTCGACGTCGAGCAGCATCACGACGAACCCGGCGGCATGGCTGCCGGCGGTGGCGATTCGCTCGGCCACCGCCTCGCGGAAGCGCTCGCGGTTGGCCAGCCCGGTCAGCTCATCGGTGGCGGCCATCCGCCGCAGCTCCTCGCTGCGGTGCCTGGACACGAGCAGCTGGCCGACCAGGTACTGAAAGACGATGAACATCAGGCCGACGACGCCGAGGCCGGCCAGACCGAGCTCGCGGGCCAGGTAGACGGCGCCCATTGCCAGCAATGCGGAGAACAGCTGTGCCGAGAGCAGCGGCATGAACTCCTCGCGTGTCTTCTCAATCACCGAACCGCGCTCCACGTAGCAGACGAACCCGGCGGTGGCGAGGAAGTTCGCGCAGATGCCGGCCAGGAAGGTCGCGAACACGAGCAGGTAGTACGCGACCGCCCGGGGACCGGCATGGGTCAGGTGGGTCGCGCCGGAGAAGATCAGCCCCGTCAGCAGCGGGTAGGCGGCGAACGTCAGCAGGTTGTTGCGCAGATGATGGGGCACCTCGCGCGAG
>DATCFW010000056.1:0-2514 GCA_036509295.1 Solirubrobacteraceae bacterium
TGGGACTGGGTGTCTGGGTGATCGTCGGCGACGGAGCGCAAGATCTCGCCGACGGACCCGCCGTCGGCGCTGAGCTCCTTCTCCCCGCCCACGGAGGGGCGCAGCACTGGTGGAATTCTGATGGTGGCCATGGTGCGGAGCCTAATGCGCCCCGGCGCAGAACGCCTCGTAATCGGGGAAGACGCCCAGTTCCTCGTCGGAGATCGCCTCGGGGTGGCGTGAGCAGATCGGGCACTGCGGGTCGCGGCGCACCTTGACCTCGCTCACCGTCGCGGCGAGCGCGTCGTACATGAGCAGGCGGCCGATGAGTGGCTCGCCCTCGCCGAGGATGAGCTTGATCACCTCGGTGGCCTGGAGCAAACCCATCGTCCCTGGCAGCACGCCGAGCACGCCGTTGGCGCCGCACGACGGCGCCAGCTCGGCCGGCGGGGGGACCGGGAACAGGCAGCGGTAGCACGGCCCGTCGTAGGGCTTGAACACCGACAGCTGGCCCTCGAAGCCGAGGATCGCCGCCGACACCACCGGGATCTGGAGGCGGACAGAGGCGTCGTTGAGCAGATAACGGGTGGGGAAGTTGTCCAGCCCGTCGACGACGATGTCGTAGTCGGGCAGGATGTCCATGATGTTGTCAGCGCCGAGGCGGACCTGGTACTTCTGCACGTTGACATCCGGATTGAGCGCGGCGATCGTCTGCTCGGCCGAGTCGACCTTGGGGACACCGACCCGCTCGGAGTTGTGGATCACCTGGCGCTGGAGGTTTGACAGGTCAACGACATCGTCGTCGACGATCCCGAGCGTGCCGACGCCAGCAGCGGCCAGGTACAGCGCCGTCGGCGAGCCGAGCCCGCCGGCGCCGAGCAGCAGCACCTTGGCGTCGAGCAGCTTCTGCTGACCCTCGGCGCCGACCTCGGGCAGGAGCAGGTGGCGGGAGTAGCGGTCACGCTGCTCGGCGGTGAGCGACCGCGGCGTCTCGACGTCGTAGCCGCGATCCTTCCACAGCGTGATGCCGCCGGTCATCGACTCGACGTTGGAGTAGCCGAGGTCCTCGATCAGCGTGCGCGCCGCCCAGGCCGAGCGGTTGCCCGACTGGCAGTAGAGGATCACGTGCTGCGCGCGATCGGGGGCAGCGCCCTCGATGCGCGACTCCAGGAAGGACTTCGGGACGTGCTTGGCGCCGGGAATGTGACCGGTTGACCACTCCTCGGGCTCGCGCACGTCGATCACGAGCGCGCCGTTGGAGACCTGCTCGCGCACGACCGATGGATCGACCTCTTCGATCCGGCTCTTGATCTGGCGGAGAACTTCGGCTCCGGACGGACTCATCGCTGAAAACTCCTCAAAGGCGGTAGGGATTCAATACTTCAGCGAGTATAGCGCCGTGACCAGGCCGCACGGACGCTGTCCGACCGGGCTCCTCACTGCGGAATCTCCGCCGTCGCCGGCAATCCGCGCCGCTTGTGCTCCTCGTAATAGCCCCACCGGTTGTCGCTCGCGTCGCGCGCGGGCCGGGCGGGGCGGGGCGGGCGGGGCGGCGAGCCCCACTGCCACTCGCCGCGGCGGGTCTAGGATCGACGCGCAATGCGACCGCCCGTCGACCACATCGAGGCTCCCGCCTTCCCCTCGCGCCTGCCATGGATCAACGCCGAGCCGCTGCGCATCGACGACGAGCGGGGGCGTCCGATCCTGGTCGAGTTCTGGGACTTCTGCCGCCCCAACTCGATCCGGACGCTGCCATACCTGCGCGCGTGGCACGAGCGCTACGCGCCTGCTGGCCTGCGGGTGATCGGCATCCACGCATCGGGCTTCGCCCCGTCGGCGGATCCCGACGCGGTCACCGCCGCCGTCACCCGCCTCGACGTTCCGTATCCCGTCGTCGTCGACACCGAGCTCGAGATCTGGCAGCGATACGGCAACCTCGGCTGGCCGGCACGGTATCTGTTCAACCAGGACGGTCGGCTGTTCGACTTCCACTACGGCGAGGGCGGCTACGCGGAGACTGAGCGCGCGATCCAGGAGCTGCTCGGCGTTGACCGCGCACCGCTCGAGCCGCTTCGTCCCGAGGACGCCGCCGGCGCCGAGCTGGCGCCGCAGACCGTCGATGTGCCCGGCCCGTACAGCGGTCCCTACGAGGCGGGCGGCGTGTGGGCGGTCCTCGACGGCACCGGCGAGGTGGTCGCCAACGGGCGCGCGATCGCGGTCGATCATCCGGGCGCCTACGAGCTCGTCTCCCACCCCCTCAGCACCGTCGGCGAGCTGGCGCTCGAGCTCGGCGCCGGCATCACCTGCCACGGCGTCTGCTTCACCCCCGGGCTCGCCGCCTGAACCGCGGCGCGGCCCGCAGCCGCGCCCTCACCGGCAAACCCTCCCAGCCCGGCTCCCAGCCCGGCTCCCAGCCCGGCTCGCAGCCCGGCCCCCAGCCCGGCCCCCAGCCCGGCTCCCAGCCCGGCTCCCAGCCCGGCTCCCAGCCCGCCCCCCCGGCCCGGCCCCCGGCCCGGCCCCCAGCCCGCCTGGTGG
>DATCFW010000057.1:0-2088 GCA_036509295.1 Solirubrobacteraceae bacterium
CCCGCCGCGCACCGGGCCGGGGGAAAGGCTTGAGCCGGTCACACGGCGATTGGGGCTGCCCATCGGAGCCCTGCGCACGGGAGCCAGCCTGGTGGGGCTCGTCTCCGATCGGCGCTGCCGACGCGCCCGCGATCCCTCGACCGGCACCGACGACGACCCGCTCAGCTGACCTCGGTCTGCTGGGCCAAGGTCTCGGCCAGAACGCGGTAGACCTTTCGGTTGAAGGCCAGGCCAACGTGACTGCCGGAGACCTCGACGCAATGTGCGTAGGGCACGACACAGGCCGGCCAGCGTACGACCCCATCCTCCTTTGAGTAGATCGAGGTGAGCGGAACCCGGGCGGGAAAGTCGCCCGCGTAGTCGCGCGTGAATCGACAGCGACACGTGTCGGTGAGACAGCCGTTGCGGGCCACCCGATCGCTGGTATGGGCATACAGCGTGCGGAAGGCGGCTAGCGTCCACTGGGTCGGAACGCTGATGTCAAACGGAGCATCGAGCCCGGCCCCCAGTGACACCACAGCGGCGACTTTCTGCGGGCAGCGGTGGGCCATCGCCTTAGCGAAATGTGCGCCACGACTGTGCCCCACCAGTGCGACCGGGCGAGCGCTCGCGTCGAACACGCGGTCCAACCGCGCCTCCAGCCGATCCAGCGCACGGTCCGAGCAGCCGACGTTGGACTGGATGCCCGAGGTGACCGGCGCGTAGCCGATCCGCCGCAGCCAGTCGCCCATCAAGACCAGGGAAGCGTCGCCGGCCAGAAAGCCAGGGATGAGCATCACTGAGGCCCCCGTACCGCGAGGAATGCCGACTCCTCGGTACACCGGGTCGATCAGCAGGCGAGCCAGCTCCGCCTGCCAGCGCACCTCCTGGAAATGGTGCCCCCACCAACGGGGGGCGGGAGCGGAGAAGGCGGGCGGGACCGGCGAGAGGGCGGGCCCCGCGGCCCGTTCCCCCGAATCCCCGTCCGGAGAGATCTCCTCGCGCATCGAAAGGAAGGGTAACGGCAACTCACGACGATCCCGCTGGCTCGCCGGGGCGAGCGGCCGGTGCGCGAGATCGCGCACTACTGGAATCGGATAGTCGCGCTTGCGTTGATCAAATTGTGCAAATCACAGGGACGTAGCCCGCTCTTGAGGTTCTGGGGCCGTGGGCTCGCGGGTCAATGCCCGAGTGCCGGTCGCGCCGGCCGCGCCAGCCGGGATTCGAACCCGCAACCTTCTGGTTATGAGTCCGAAATGGCTTGCTCGGGCCGGGTCACGTCGGCGGCGGGTCGGCTACCGCCACCCCGACAGCAAGACGGTACTGGCCACCGTAAACCCACTGATCAAGGCCGGAGCGGCTCATGCGTCGCGGCCGCTGCCGGATCTCCTCGATGGGGGGGTGTGAAATCGACCGTGTCTGCACGCCGCAACAGCAGGAGCGAGCGTCGGTTAGGACGGTTGCGTGTCGTGGCCGCAACGAGCGCAACGCGATTGCGCGTCTACTCGAGCGCGACGGCGGGCGCGACGGACCCGAACCGAGCTCCGCGCCGCGGGGCTCAGCTGAACCGGTGCGCGAACGGGAGCCCGCGGTGTCATCCCAGCGGATCCATTACGGGCTTAAGGTGATGCCAGCTCCAGGAACGTGCGACGATACGATGACCGTCCCCCGGCGGCCGGCTTGTCGGCATGAAAGCGAATCAATGATCCAGACGCTCCGGAGCCTCACCGAGGAGGAGGATCGGAAGTGCCTGATGGGGGACGGCGTGTGGGCTGGGGCGCGATGAGGCCTTTTGTCGTCAACGGCCATGACCGTCTCGTCTTTCCTTCCAACTTCATCGCCGAGTTGGACTTCTCGGTTCTCGAGACCCTCGAGCAGCTGGGAGCGGTGATCAGACGCGACTTCGAGGCCAAGGCGCCGACCGGCACTGAGATTCTGGAGCGGGTCGATTCGGACGCTTATCGCTCTCGCTACGAGTTGCTGCGCGATCTCGCTATGAACCTGGTCTGGGGCAACCGCTACGCGATGACGATGTACGAGAAGCGTCCGACGCGGTGGCGTGACCTTCCCCGCCGCCGCGATGACGTGTTCCTGCCGCTGCTGACTCCC
>DATCFW010000058.1:0-2660 GCA_036509295.1 Solirubrobacteraceae bacterium
ACGAGCAGCCCGAGCACGTTCCAGCCCGCCTGGGCCCAGAAGCCGCCCAGCTCGCCCAGTGAGCGCGACCCGCTGTGCAGCTGGGCGACGATCACGTCGCGCCAGAATCCACTGCCGCCCGCCAGCCAGGTGAGCGCCAGCCCGGCACCGAGCGTCCCGAGCGCCGCGGGCGCGGCCCGGCGCACGTCCGCGGACATGAGGACGAGCACCACCGCCGGGATCGCCAGCGGCAGCTTGATCAGCACGAGCACGCCGCACAGCGCCCCGGTGACCACGCCCCGGCGCGCGTCGGCGCTGAGCAGCGCGGCCCCCAGCATCACCGGCAGCGCCACCAGCTCGGGGGTGAGCGCGCCGTGCTCGTGGACCGCCCACGGCGTCAGCAGCATCGCCGCCGGGGTGAGCACGGTGGCGGCGCGGTTGCCGCTGACCCGGAAAACGATCCGCGCCGCGATCAGGCCGGCGCCGAGCTGGAGGCAGCCGACGCCGAACCGCAGCCACTCGACGCTCGAGTGGATCGCCTCAAGCGCCACACCGGCCAGGAACACCCCGGGGGGCTGGGCCCCGACGATGCGCCCGTACAGGTCGCCGCCGTGGAGCATCTCGTGGGCGGTGAGCGCGTAGACCCCCTCGCTGTAGTCCCAGTAGCCGTGGAGCAGGAGGAAGTGGACGGCGAGCAGCGCCGCCGCCCCCAGCAGCACCGATCCGATGACGACGCCGTCCTCGCGCACGCGGCAGAAGGGTACGCATAGGGCTCGCGTCGATCGCGTCGGGGCATACTCCGGTCATGGAACGACTGTTCGGCGAGCCGGCCGCCCCCGCGCCGGGGGCCGCCGCAACGCCGTCCGCCCGGACGGCGGGGGCCGATGTCCCGCTGGCCACTCGGATGCGCCCCGCCAGCCTGGATGATCTGGTCGGCCAGGAGCGCCTGCTGGCGTCCGGCTCGGCGCTGCGGCGGGCGATCGAGGAGGGCCACCCGCACTCGATGATCCTGCACGGGCCGCCGGGCAGCGGCAAGACCACGCTCGCCCGGCTCGTGGCCCAGTCCTCCGATGCGGCGCTGGAGGAGGAGAGCGCGGTGGCGGCGGGGCGGGCCGAGGTCCGGGCGGTGATCGAGCGGGCGCGCGAGCGGCTGCGGTCTGGGCGCCGGACCGTCTTCTTTCTCGATGAGATCCACCGCTTCAACAAGGCCCAACAGGACGCGCTGCTGCCGGCCGTCGAGGACGGCGTCATCACGCTGATCGGGGCCACCACCGAGAACCCGTACTTCTCAGTCAATTCGGCGCTCATCTCCCGGACGCATCTCTACGAGCTCGCGGCGCTCGGTCCCGCCGACGTCCGCCGGCTGCTCGATCGGGCGGTGGCCGCCGGTCATTGCGGCCCGACCGATCGGGTCGACGAGGCGGCGCTCGATTTTCTGGCCGAGCGGTCCGGTGGCGACGCACGATCGGCGCTCAACGCCCTGGAGCTCGCCTGCGAGGCGGCCGGAGGCGGCGACGGGGACGGGGACGGCGCGGGGCAGCGAGTCACGCTCGGGCACGCCGAGGACGCGCTCCAGCGCCGGGCGTTGCTCTACGACCGCCAGGCGGATAACCACTACGACACGATCTCCGCCTGGATCAAGGCGACGCGCGGCTCGGATCCCGACGCCTCGCTGTACTACCTCGGCGTGATGCTGGAGGGCGGCGAGGATCCCCGGTTCATCGTCCGCCGGATGGTGATCCTCGCCTCCGAGGACATCGGCAACGCGGATCCCCAGGCGCTCGTGGTGGCCACCGCGGCCGCCGCCGCGGTGGAGCACGTCGGGCTGCCCGAGTGCCAGTTCGCGCTGGCGCAGGCGGCCATCTACCTGGCGCTCGCGCCCAAATCCGACGCCGCCAAGCGGGCGGTGTTCGCCGTCCGGGAATACATCCGCGTCCATGGCGCCGTCACGCCGCCGGCTCATCTGCGCTCCTCCACGCGCGGGGATGGCGAGTACGACAACCCCCACCGCCGGCCCGGGCACGTGTCACCCCAGGAGCTGCTGCCCGATCCGGCGATCGGCGCCCGCTTCTACGAGCCCGACGATGCCGAGGCGGCGCTGCGCGAGCGGCTGGGCGCGATCCTGCAGGGCCGCGGCCGCACCGCCAAATAGCTGCTCATACCGACAATTCCGGGGGGCGGAGGGCCACCGCCGGGGTCGCTGAAGCTACTAAGCTGTAGGAATGGTCCCGTACGTCGATCCCGGCGGGCTGCTCGCCCGCTACTACACCCTGGAGCGCGGTCCGCGGGTGTGCCTGCGACTTGTCCGCGGCCGCGATGCGGCCGGGGTGCGCGCGCTGTGCGAGCGCCGCGGCACGCCGCTGTCAGAGCTCGGGCTGGCTCGTTTGATCCATTTCGACCTCGCGGCCCAGCTCGTCCTGTGTGCGACGGCGCTGATCGACTCGGCCGAGACGGTCGTCGGGTTCGGTGCGATCGCGCTGGCCGACGGGCGGCCGCTGGTGCCGAGCCTGGTCGTCGTTGACCAGGCGCTCACCGAGGGCCTCGACTCGCTGTTGGCCGACGCCCTCGTCGCCCACGGCGACTGGCTGCTTCGCGCTCGCGCGGCGTGAGCGCGGCGTGAACACGGCCCTGAGGGGGCAGCGTGTGATCGCGGCACAAGCCGTACGCTCGCCCGCATGACC
>DATCFW010000059.1:0-8204 GCA_036509295.1 Solirubrobacteraceae bacterium
CAGGATCTGAGGATCTGCCACCTTTACAGGGATTTTCACCTGCGAGCCGTGGTGACCCAGGGATCGCATCCAGCACGTCGCGATGACCAGCACGCCACAAATCAGTGTGAGAAGAAGAGGTCGATTTGCAGGTAAATAATCGGGGCGCCCGGATTTGAACCGGGGACCTCACCGACCCGAACGGTGCGCGCTACCAGGCTGCGCCACGCCCCGAATCGATCCCAGTATCCCACAGCGGCCTCCGACAGGCCGGCGCGGTGCGCCGCCCGGCCCAAGCGCTACGCCTATCGGGAGCCGAGCGCGTCGGCCACCTGCCCAGCGGCGGACGTGACCGGCTGGGTCGCGTCCTGGACGGGCTGGGGGATCTGGGAGGTGACGGTTGACAGCGGATTGGAGCCCGTCGAGCCGGTGGATCCCGCCGAGGAGCTCGGCGTGCTCGGGAGGTCCGCCCCCGGCGGCACGGCGATGCCGGCGCCGGCGGCGACCTTGCTCACGGCCCCCGGGATCTGGTTGACCGCCCCGTGGGCGGTCTTGGTGACATTCCCGAGCGTGTGATCAACGCCCGACAGCGTCGCGCCCACGCCGCCGAGGGTCTTGTCGACCCCGCCGAGGGTGCTCTGCACGGTCCTGGAGAGCGCGTGAGCCCCGTTGGACACCGTCGAGCCGAGGCCGGCAGGAGCGGTGGCACCGAGATGCCGAGCGGTGCCGCCTGCGGCACCCGCTGCGGTCGAAGACGCCGGGCTCGCTGGAGGGGCCGAGCTCGCCGATCCGTGGCCGCGGGCGCTCGGGTGCGAACGGTGTGCGCGCGACACGGATCGCGTCGTGCCGGCGATGCGCTGCCGCGATGCCGCCTGGAGAGTGGCGATCCTCGGCGCCGCCGCCGGGGTCGCGGCCGAGCGCGGAGGGGCGATGCGTGACGGGGTGTAGCCGGCCGCAGGCCTCACCACGGCCGAGCGATGCGCGAGGTCAGGGGTCGCGAGCGCATGGGCGAGGCCGGCACCGCCGCCGGCGAGCGCCAGGACCGCGACTGCGGCAGCGGCCGGCCCGAGCGCGATCGAGCCGGCGACCGGCTCGCTGAGTCCGGCGGCGTTCTGGAGCCCGGCCGACAGATGGCTCGCTCCCGAGCCCGCCTTCGGCCCGCCGCGCCCGCCACGACTTCCCGCCCAAGGCCAGCGCCACAGCGGCAGCGGCAGAAATGCGGCGATCTTCGCGGCGATGCTGCGCGGCTTGACCAGCGACTCATCGACGCCGGCCATCAGGGCAACGTGCCGGCACGGCTGGCAGTGGGCGAGGTGCCGCGCGACGAGGCGACGCTCGCGGACGCCGAGCGCGCGGATCGATTGCATGGTGCCCGCCTCGATCGCTCCCTGCACCTGCTCGCAGCGGCGGCCGCTGGCCAGCTCCTCATACTCCGCGCCCAACTTCCGGCGCGCGCGGAACAAGCCGCTCTCGACCATCTGGCGGGTCATATTGAGGCGAGCGCCGATCTCGTCGTAGGTCATGCCCTCGAACTCGCGCATGGCCAGCAGCTGATGATGGTTGGCGGACAGGCCGCCGAACGCGCCGCACAGATCATCGAGGCGCTGCTTTGACTCCACGGCCGCCGGGGGGGTCACCACCGACAGGGTCGGCTGGCGATCAGTCGCGAACTCCCCGTCGGTCTCGAGCGGCACCTCGCGCGAGCGGCTACCGCGCCGAAACTCGTCGATGCAGGCGTTCTTGGCGATCTCGTAGATCCACGGCTTGAACGCGATCGCCTGGTCGCTGCCGCGCAGACGGCGCAGCGCCGACATGAAGACGTCCTGCGCGATGTCCTCGGCCCGACCGTGGTCATGGACCTTGCTCACGATGAACCCGAGGATTCGGTCCCGGTAGCGGGCGTAGAGATCCTCGAAGGCTCGATCGTCACCCGCGCGCGTAGCCGCCACGAGCTCGTGCTCGTTGCGGTCGAGCGGCCTAGAAGTCTTGCTCAGCGTCAGCGTCATTGCGACCCTTGCTGGCCTCTGGGGACGGGATTGTCCGGTTGCATTTCGGACCTCGACTGAACTCTAGCGTTCAGTCGAAGGACCGTCAGCTCGTGTCAATAATTCTGCCCGACACTAAAACATCACAAACAAGGGAAGTTGCGGGCGAATCCCTGTGCTGGATCACTGGCTTTGCGTCCATCGTCGTTGCGACCGTCCGCGGCAGGGGGCATACTTGCGGACATGTAGTGAACGGCAAAAGGAGAGCACCACCGATGTCCAATCACCTGACGCCCACCGAGTTGGCGCACGAGGCCGGTCTGGACCGGCGTGACGTGATCGTCAAGTGCTGCGAACTAGGCGTCCCGATCTTCAATGGTCGGATCGACAAGACTCTGTTTCTCTCCAGCCTGCGCGAGATGACGATCTCGCCGCAGGCTCAGGCGGCCGGCGCGTAGGCGCTGCACCGCCACGACGGCCCGGGGGCAGCTTCCGCCGCCGGGCCCGTCACCGGGACGTTTCGGTCAGCGCCAGCCGCGCGATTGATGGGACCGGTCGGACGCCCACGTCTGTCGTCGCTCACTGTTGAGCCGACTGACGCAGCAGAGCTGATGTTGTCTGCTCCAGGATCTTTCGCCAGGCCTTGGTCGACTCGCGCTCGGCCTCGAAATGCTTGACCACCGTGCGCACGCGAGTCGCCGAAAGTTCGATCCCGTGGCGCAAGCAGATTTCCTTGAACCGGGGATAGTCATCGGCCAGCTTCAGCGTCACGGACTGGAATCCGTGACGAGCGATCGCCACCCGTGACGTAAAATTCATGACGCTCGTCTGGAACATCAGCTCATCACTCTGGTCGGGCTCGATCAGGATGATGTCGACGCCGGGATAGCGCTCCTCCCAGCGACGGGCGAGCTCGTGCAGCCGTTGGTGGGCCAGCAGCTTGAACGCCTGGTAGCCGATGTGCGGGAACCCCATGTCCGACACGCGGCGCGGGCGCGAACCGGTCAGCGTCGGCAACTGACGCTCGAAGTCGTTGGTATAGGGAACCAGCGGATTGACGACGATGATCAGTTTGGCGCCCGCCTGCACCGCGATGTCGAGGTTCGTCGTCGACACGATCCCGCCGTCGACGTACTCGCGGTCACCGATCCTCACCGGCTTGTAGATCATCGGCAGGGCGCTCGACGCGCTGACCGCCTTGGAGATCGGCACGTCGTCCCAGCCCGCGGAGCCGAACACGACTCGCTCACACGTATCCAGGTCGGTCGCGGCGAGGTAGAGCTCGTGGGTCAGCTCGCGGAAGTCGTCGGTGCGGTCGGGATCGGACAGGATCCGGCGGACGTAGCGCTCGATGCCATCGCCCGAGTACAGCCCGGTCGGGAGCGCCTCGGCCAGCCCGAGCACGATGTCAACCGCCGACACCTGGCCCACGTCGCGGGCGAGGACGCGCAGGAGGTTCGCCAGGCGCAGAGGGAACAGCACTCCTCGCGTCACGAACTCCTTGTAGTTGGGCTTGAGCAGCGAGCCGACGCGCGCGTCAGGGAACGGGGTCGGCACCTGCTGCACGATGACCCGCATCATCTCCTCGGGGGTGACCCCGTTGGCGACCGCCGCCGCGACGAACGAGCCGGCGCTCGTGCCAACGTAGACGTCGAACTGGTTGACCGTCCGGTTGACCGAGAGGAGATCCAACGCGCGCAGCGCGCCGATCTCATACACCCCGCCGGTGAATCCGCCGCCTCCGAGCACGAGTGCGGTCTTCGAACGCCGGCGGCGGCGCGCGCCCTTCGCCCGTGACCCCGGCGCTGTCCGGTCCGCCGACGATGCGTCCAGCTTGACGACCTTGCCCATGGCAGTCGGGATTTTAGTGTCTCGGGCCAACGATCCCTCCCACTGGGCCGCGACCACCGCAGCTTTGCGCTCAACGATGGGTTACACATAGATGATGCGATTCGCGCTGGCCACGCTCGCGGCGGTGCTGCTGGCGGCAGTGGGCGCCGGGCCCGCGCTCGCCCAGGGGGGCGGTGGCAGCATCGGCCAGAGCCCTGGTCAGAGCGGCGCGGCGCCCGCGGGCCGGTCGCTGGACGCAAGCCTCAACCAGGGCATGCGCCAGGCCGGCGGGTACAGCGGCGCGTACGTGGCCGACCTCACCACCGGTCAGGTCCTCTACCAGTACAACGCCAACACCGGTCGGCTGCCGGCGTCGGTGGAGAAGCTCTACACCACCACTACGGCGCTCCAGCGCTTCGGCCCGACCGCGACATTGACGACGTCGATCCTCGGGACCGGTCAGCTCCAGGGGACGACGTACACCGGGACGTTGTACCTGCGCGGAGGAGGCGACCCGACCTTCGGCTCGTCGTCGTTTGACCGGGCTCACTACGGGACCGGCGCCACGATGCAGCAGCTGGTGGCCAACGTGGTCCGGACGACCGGAATCCGCGCGCTCCGCGGCAGCGTCGTCGCCGACGAGTCCTATTTCGACTCCGTCCGCGGCACGCCGGCCACCGGCGGCCAGCCCGCGGTGGAGGTGGAGGGCGACCTCAGCGCGCTCGCCTATGACCGTGGCTGGGAGAGCGCCGACGGCAACACGTACTTCGCGCGTCCGGCCGCGGAGGCGGGACAGCAGCTCGTCTCGGCGCTCCGCGCCGCCGGCGTGAAGGTCCCGCGCACCACGAAGGTAAAGGCCGGTCACACGCCGCCCGCGGCGACGCCGCTCGCCGCCATCACGTCACCGACCATCGCCAGGCTCATCGCCCTGACCAACACGCCGTCGGACAACTTCTTCGCCGAGATGCTCATCAAGGACATCGGCGCGCGGTTGGGCGGCGCCGGGACGACCGCCGCCGGGGCTCGCGTCATCGAGTCGCAGATGGCCACGAGCTTCTCCATCCATCCCCGGCTCGATGACGGCTCCGGCCTCTCCCGGTATGACCGCACGACCCCGGCGCAGGTGGTCACCCTGCTGCGCGCGATGGCGGGCGACCCGCAGTTCACCGCGTCGCTGCCCGTCGCCGGTGAGACCGGGACGCTGCAGGACGAGATGCGCGGCACCTATGCCCAGGGCCGCTGCCGCGGCAAGACGGGAACGCTGCACGATGTCTCCAACCTCGTCGGCTACTGCCATGCCAAGGACGGCCACACGCTCGCCTTCGCCTTCCTCATGAACGGCATCTATCCCGACTACGCCCACCCGATCCAGGATCGGATGGGAGTGGCGGTGGCGAAGTACGACGGCTGAGGGGGCGGCGGCGCACCCGACGCGCCGACGCTCAGGGGATGAGCAGCTCCAGCAGGCCGGCCTCGTCGATCACGGCGACGCCGAGCTTCTCGGCCTGCGCGAGCTTGGAGCCGGCACTCTCCCCGGCCACGAGCCAGTCGGTCTTGCGGGACACCGAGCCGGTGACGCGCCCGCCGGCGGCGAGGACGCGCTCGGTCGCCTGCTCGCGGGTCAGCTCGGGGAGGGTGCCCGTCAACACGAGCGTTTTGCCGGCCAGCGGTCCCTCGCCCGGCGGGGGTCCCTCCTGCTCGAACCGCAGGCCCCGCGCCCGCAGGCCCTCGATCAGATCCCGCATGGTCTGATCCTGCAGCTGGTCGTGGATGACCTGCGCCATCTTGGGCCCAACCCCCGGCGTCTGCTCGATCGTCTCGGGGTCGGCCTCGAGCAGCGCGTCGACGGTCCGGAACTGCTGGGCCAGGTTGCGGCCGGTGACGCCGCCGACCTCCTCGATGCCCAGCGCGTACAGGACCCGGCCGAACGGCTGGGCCTTGGACGCCTCCACGGCACCGACCAGCTTGTCCGCGGAGACCTGACCGAAGCCGTTCTGCTGCGCGATCTGCTCGGCGGTGAGGGCGTAGAAGTCGGCCGCGGTCCGGACCCAGCCGAGATCCATGAACAGGCTCACCTGCTTCTCCCCCAACCCGTCGATGTCCATCGCCCCGACGTAGTGCTTGAGCAGCTGCCAGCGCCGGCCGGCGCAGTCGCGATTCGGGCAGCGCGTGAACACCGAGTCCTCGGGCTTGACCGTCAGCGTGTCGCACACCGGGCAGCGCTCCGGCGGGTGCGGCGGCAGCGGCCGGTCGCTGCGCTCGGCCACGTGCGGAGCCGGCGACAGGACCTGGGGGATCACGTCCCCGGCGCGCAGCACGATCACGTCCTCGCCGGGGCGGATGTCCTTGCGGGCCAAGTCCTCCTCGTTGTGCAGCGTCGCCAACTTGATCGTCACGCCGGCGACGTGGACGGGCTCGAGCATCGCGTAGGGGTGCAGATCCCCGAACTTGCCGGGGTTCCAACCGATGCCATTCAGGCGTGTGACCGCCGTCGTCGGGGGGAACTTCCAGGCGATCGCCCACCGCGGATCCCGGCCGACGACGCCGAGCCGGCGCTGGAGCGCGAACTGGTTGACCTTGAGGACGACGCCATCGATCTCGAACTCGAGCGAGCCGCGACGCTGCTCCCACGCCTGGCACTGCGCGACCACCTCGGCGTCGGTGTGCAGCTTCTTGATGTCAGGGTGAACGGGGAAGCGGTGGGCGCGCAACCACTCCAACGCATCCCAGTGAGCCTCAAAGCCGATCCCCTCGGTCACCCCGATCGCGTAGCACCACAGTGACAGCGGCCGGCCGGCGGCGAGCTTGGGATCGAGCTGGCGGATCGTCCCGGCGGCGGAGTTGCGCGGGTTCATGAACGTCGACAGCCCAGCGTGTGCCCGCCGCTCGTTGAGCGCCGCGAAGTCCGGCAGCGACATGTACACCTCGCCCCGCACCTCGAGCAGCGGCGGCGGATCGGCCATGTCCAGGCGCAGCGGGATCGAGCCGATCGTGCGCAGGTTGTGGGTGACGTCCTCCCCCACCTCTCCGTTGCCGCGGGTCGCCCCGCGCTCGAACACGCCGTCGCGATACATGAGCGAGATCGCCAGCCCGTCGATCTTCGGCTCGCACACGAACTCGAAGTCCGGATCATCGATCCCCTCCCGGGCGAGGTGGTTGCGCATCCGCTGGATCCACGCCTGCAGCTCCGGCGCCGAGCGGGCGTTGGCCAGCGACAGCATCGGCTCCGGATGGCGGACCTTGACCAGGTCGCTGACCGGCTCGCCGCCGACGCGCTGGGTCGGCGAGTCCGCCGTGAGGAGCTCGGGATGCTCGGCCTCGAGCGCCCGCAGCTCGTCGATCAGCCCGTCATAGACGTCGTCGCCGATCTCGGGATCGTCGAGGACGTAGTACCGATAGCCGTGATGCGCCAGCAGGCGACGCAGCTCGTCGACGCGCGCGGCCGGGTCCGAGCCGGACCCGTGCTTCGCCGCTGGGCTCATCGCTCGGTGAGCTCTTCGGCGGCGGGGGCGATCAGCCGGGCCAGGTCATAGCGGGCCAATGCGTCCAGGCCGTCGCGGTCGGTCAGGTCGAAGTGGATCGGGGTGACGGCGATCAAACCGGCGGCCACCGCGGCGAGATCGGTGCCGGTCTCGTCGCGCTCGAAGCTGGCGTCGCCGTAGATCCGGTAGAGACGTCGGCCGCGGGGGTGGCTGGGATCCTCGTCCACCAGGGCGAGCTCGTCGCGATAGATCCGCTTGCCGAGACGCGCCACCTCGACCCCGGCCGGATGGGCCCCGGGCACGTTGATGTTCAGCAACGTGCCGTCGGGCAGCGGGACGTCCTGGAGCTCGGCCACGAGCCGTGCGGTGAAGCTCGCCGCCACCTCGAACTCAAAGCCGCCACCGACGCGGAAGTCGAGCTCACGGGAGACCGACTGCTGGGAGACCGCAATCCCCGGCAGCCCGAGCACAATCGCCTCCAGCGCCGCCGCCACCGTCCCCGAGTAGGTGATGTCGTCACCGAGGTTGGAGCCGTGATTGATGCCCGCCACGACCAGCTCGGCCTCGAATCCTTCGACCAGGCCGAGATTGGCCAGCCGCACGCAGTCCACCGGCGTCCCGTCGGTGGCGTAGCCGACGGTGCCGTCGTCGAAGTCCACCTCCTGGACCCAGAGTGGGCGGCGCGTCGTGATCGAGCGGGCCATCGCCGAGCGGTTGCCATCGGGGGCGATGACGGCGAGCTGCACGGACGGCAGCGCGACGAGGGCCCGGCGAAGCGCCTGGAGGCCGGCGGCCTCGATCCCGTCGTCATTGGTCAGCAGCACGCGCACCATCGCCAATGCTATGGGCTCATAGGCGCGTCGAGGCGTGAGCACCGTCGGATCACGGTGTCCCCCCGGTGTTCGCGCCTAGTCGGACGCTTACCGCG
>DATCFW010000060.1:0-2531 GCA_036509295.1 Solirubrobacteraceae bacterium
CGGCGCGCGCGCCGCTCCGGCGCAGCGCCTGCCCGATGACCACGACGCCACCGAGGCCGGCATCGCCGCCGCACTGGCGCGATCCGATGTCGTCATCCTGTCCGGCGGCGTGTCGGTCGGCCCGCACGACCACGTCAAGCCCGCCCTCGCGGCGCTCGGTGTCCAGGAGCTGTTCTGGAGCGTCGCGCTGCAGCCGGGCAAGCCCACCTGGTTCGGCTCGCTGCCGAGCGGCCCGCTCGTGTTCGGGCTACCCGGGAACCCGGTGTCAGCGGTGGTCACCTTCTCGCTGTTCGTCGCCCCGGCGCTGGCGGGACTGCAGGGAGCGCCCGCGCCCCGGCCTCCCCGCCCCCGTGCGCTCCTCGGCACCGACGTCACGCGCAATCCGCGGCGCGAGCAGGCGGTCCGCGTGCGCCTGGAGTCCGACGGCGACGGCGACCACGTGCGGGCGTTCCCCAACGGCGCGCAGGGCTCGCACATCCTCAGCTCGCTGCTCGGGGCCGATGCGCTCGCCATGATCCCGCTCGGCGAGGGTCACCTGGCGGCGGGCACGATGGTCGCCCTCGAGGCACTCTCGAGCTAGCCCTGCCGGTCGCTGAGATCGAACGCTGACCCGCGACGGCGGACGTGGCCGGGCGCCAAACCCGCCACAATCAGCGCGGTGCTCGCCCCCTTGGTGTTGATCGTCGCGCTCGTGTCAGGAGCCATCGCCGCCGTCCGCCGGCGGCGCCGGCGCCAGCACCCCGCCCACGCGGTGATCGTCTCGCCCCGCAAGTCGACGTCGACCCACACCGACGGTGCGGTGCGGTCGGTCCAGTCGGCCAAGCTGACGCTGGCCACGGCCGACCTCGAGCGGATCTGGACCCCGGCGAACCTCGAGAACCTCGCCCGAACCTACTGGCGCTTCCTGTCGCGGGTGACGCTGAAGCTCATTCGTGTCACCTATACCGCTGACAGCCGCTCGGTGGTCCTGCTCGCCCGGCCATTGACGCTGCTGCGCTTCGACGCCCCGCAGTACACGACCGAGAGCGATCACGGCGCCGTGAGATGGCGGATCCGCGACGGCCTGCTCGTGGCGCGGGCCGGCCGCGGCTCGGGCTTCCTCTCACTCGACGTGCGTCGTGAGCCACCCCGGGGCGGACCGGCGGGGGGGCGGGGGGCCGATTCGCGCGAGGACCTGCTGATCGAGGTCGAGGTGGCGAACTTCTACCCGTCGATCGCCGTCGGCTTCAGCATGCCGGTGTACGAGATGACCCAGTCCGCCGTCCACGTACTCGTCATGCACGCGTTCCTGCGCTCGCTGTCCAAGCTCGACCTCGCTCGCTCCCGGATCGGGGTGCTCGCCGATCAGCCGTAGCTGGTGATGCCCATCGCGCGCATCTTGGCGCGGTCGTGGCGCGCAGAGATGCGCCGGACCGTGCCCGAGCGCGACCGCATGACGAGCGATTCGGTGCTGGCGCCGTTGCCCTGATAGCGGACGCCCTGGAGCACGTCGCCGTCGGTGACGCCGGTGGCCGAGAAGAACGCATCGTCGCCCTTGACCAGGTCGTTGCAGGTAAGGACCTGGTCGAGGTTGTATCCGGCCGTCCGCGCCGCGTTGCGCTCCTCGTCGGTCCGCGGCCACAGCCGGCCGAGTAGCTGGCCGCCGATGCACTTGATCGCCGCCGCCGAGATGACGCCCTCGGGTGTGCCGCCGATCCCCCACAGAAGATCGACCGGGGAGTTCTCGCTCACCGCCAGCAGCGACGCCGAGACGTCGCCGTCGGTGATCAGGCGAACGCGGGCGCCGGCCTCGCGGACCTGGCGCATCGCGTCGTGATGGCGCTCGCGATCGAGCATCACCACCATCACGTCGCGGATGTCGCGGTTGCGGCGCGTGGCCACCAGCTCCAGCGTCTGCGCCAGCGGCCGGTCGAGATCGAGCAGGTCGGCGATGTCGGGACCACCGGCGATCTTCTCCATGTACACGCAGGGGCCCGGATCGAACATCGCCCCCCGCTCCGACAGCGCGATGACCGCCAGCGCACTCGGCATCCCGAACGCGCACAGGCGCGTTCCCTCGAGCGGGTCGACGGCGATGTCGACCTTGGGCGGCGTCCCGTCGCCGATCTGCTCGCCGTTGTAGAGCATCGGCGCCTCGTCCTTCTCGCCCTCGCCGATGACGACGACGCCGTCCATCGAGACACCATCCAAGACGTACCGCATCGCGTCGACGGCCGCCTGATCGGCGCCTTCCTTGTCGCCGCGCCCCACCATGCGGGCGGCCGCCAGGGCGGCCGCCTCGGTGACGCGCACCAGCTCGAGGGCCAGATTGCGATCCGGCTTCTGACTCGTTGCGGACACGTCTAGACGTCTCCCCCGTAGGTACGGTCAGGCCGCTCGAATGCGAGCGTAGTTGCGGGGGCGACACTCTTAAAGAACTCCCGGAGGCTTGCGGCGAGCGCCACTCTGCTTGGATCTGAAGACGGCGCCGGTGAGGATGAGCAGATCGGCGAACAGCGCGACGAACCAGCCGACCGTCACGCCGATCTCAT
>DATCFW010000061.1:0-4158 GCA_036509295.1 Solirubrobacteraceae bacterium
GCTGCTTCGCGCTCGCGCGGCGTGACCGCGGCGTGAACACGGCCTGAGGGGACAGCGTGTGATCCCGGCACAAGCCGTACGCTCGCCCGCATGACCGCCACCGCAGCCGCTCAGCTCGAATCGTTCAACCCGGCCAGCGGCGCCCGCGTGGGGAGCGTGCCGATCACCGCGCCGGAGGATGTCGCCGCCGTCGTTGACGGCGTGGCCGAGGTCCAGCCGTTCTGGGCGCAGCTCACGCTGCGCGACCGCGCCCGGTACCTGGAGCGCGCCGGTCAGGTGCTGATCGACGAGTCCGACGAGATCCGGGACCTGATCGTGACCGAGCAGGGCAAGCCGCGCAACGAGGCGTTCTCCATGGAGTTACTCCCGACGATCGACGCGCTGCACTGGATCGCCGGCGAGGGCCAGCGGATCCTGGCCGACGAGCGGGTGCCGATGCCACAGCTGTTCCTCAAGACCAAGCAGACGGCATTCATCTACGAGCCGCTCGGCGTGATCGGCGTGATCGCGCCGTGGAACTACCCGTGGAGCATCCCGTTCGGGGAGGTGGCGCTGGCGCTGATGGCGGGCAACGGCGTGGTGCTCAAGCCGGCCTCGCTCACGCCGCTGATCGGTCAGAAGATCGCTGCGGTGTTCGAGCGGGCCGGCGTGCCCGAGGGGCTGATCAGGGTCATCCATGGCCCGGGGACCGGCTCCGCGCTCGTCCGCTCGGCCGGCGTGGCGAAGGTGTTCTTCACCGGGTCGGTTGACACTGGGCGGGGCGTGGGCGAGGAGTGCGCCCGCCGGCTCAAGGGTGCCGTGCTCGAGCTGGGGGGCAAGGACCCAATGATCGTCCTGCCCGACGCCCACCTCGAGCACGCGATCGCCGGCGCCCTGTGGGGCGGCTTCGCCAATGCCGGCCAGACGTGCTCGGGGATCGAGCGGGTCTACGTGATGCGTGACATCGCCCCGCGGTTCATCGCCGGGGTGATCGACGGCGCTCGCCGGCTGCGGGTCGGCGATCCGATGGGGTGGGACACGGAGATCGGCCCGATGGTCTCGCGCGAGCAGTACGACCTGGTGGCGGAGCTGGTCGATGACGCGGTCGCGGCGGGCGCCCGGCTGGAGTGCGGCGGTCCGGTGGTCGGTGCTGCGGCCGGCGGGCTCTCCGGGGACTTCTACGCGCCCACCGTGCTCACCGGGGTCACTCACGAGATGCGGATCATGCGCGAGGAGATCTTCGGGCCGGTGCTCCCGATCGTCGTCGTCGACTCCGAGGACGAGGCGCTGGCGCTGGCCAACGACTCGGATTTCGGGCTGGGCGCGTCGGTGTGGACATCTGATCGCAGCAAGGGCGAGCGGATCGCCCGTGAGCTTCAGTCCGGCATGGTGTGGATCAACGACCACATGTTCAGCCACGGCGCCTGTCAGTGCGCCTGGGGCGGGGTCAAGGAGTCCGGCCTGGGCCGGACCCACTCCAAGTTCGGCCTGTACGAGTGCGTCAACGTCAAGCTGCGGGTGTGGGAGGGCTCGGCGATCCGCAACCCGTGGTGGCACCCCTACGACGAGACCCTCGGCCGGGCGCTGCGCCAGACCGCCGAGATCCTCTACGGCCGCCCCTCGATCCGCGCCGCCGCGCTGCGCGACGGCGCCGTGCCGCTACTGCGGCTGGGCGGCCGTCTGGCCCGCGACGCGTTGCACCGCTGAGCGGCAGCGGTTCTCGGCCACATGTGGCCTGAAACAGCTGCCACCCGCCAGGCCGGCGAGGCGAGGCGGGGCGCGGCGGCCTGGTGGCTACGCTTACCGCTATGCCCGCCCAGGCCTACTCCGGCAAGGAATGCGTGTGCCAGCTCCGCAAGGGGATCTGCGATCAGGAGTGCGTCCGCGGCATGCTCGCGACGCCCTTCTACATCGCCTGCCTGCGACTCACGGGGCGTCGCTGCCTCGTGGTCGGCGGCGGTGACATCGGCCTGGAGAAGGTCGAGGGGCTGCTCGCCTGCGACGCCGACGTCACCCTGGTGGCGCCCGACGCCGATCCGGCGCTGCGCGAGCTCGCCGCCGAGGGCTCGATCCGCTGGGCGCAGCGGGAATACCAGCCCGCCGACCTCGACGGCTGCCTGATCGCGATCGCGGCCACCGACGACACAGAGGTCAACATCGGCGTGTTCAACGACGCCGAGACGCGCGCGATGCTCGTCAACGTCGTTGACGTGCCGCCGCTGTGCAACTTCATCCTGCCGGCGATCGTCCGCACCGGACCGCTGGCAGTGGCGATCTCCACCGCGGGCGCCTCACCGGCACTGGCCAAGCGCATGAAGCGCGAGATCGCCGAGCAGTTCGGGGACGCCTACGCTGACCTCGCGGTCATGCTCAACGACGCCCGCGGGTGGGCGAAGGCGACGCTGCCGACCTACCAGGACCGCAAGGCGTTCTTCGAGCAGATCGTCAACGGCGATCCGGACCCGATCGAGCTGCTGCGCGCCGGTGATGCCGGCCGGGTGCGCGAGCTGATCGCGGCGACGCAGCTGGCGCACGCCACGGTCGCCGGATGACCGAGCTCACCCACCTCGACGCGTCGGGCCGCGCCCGCATGGTGGACGTCGGCGACAAGCCGGCCACCGAGCGCCGGGCACTGGCTCGGGCGATCGTCCGCGTCTCACCCGAGACGGCCGCCAAGGTCGCCGCCGGCGACGCCCCCAAGGGCGACGTCATCGGCGTGGCGCGCATCGCCGGCATCCAGGCGGCCAAGCGCACCTCCGAGCTCATCCCGCTCTGCCATCCGCTCGCCCTCTCCTACGTCGGCGTCGAGGGGGAGATCGACGCCGAGGCCGGGTTGATCGAGCTGATCGCCGATGCGCGCACGACCGGTCCGACCGGGGTGGAGATGGAGGCGCTCACCGCCGCGTCGGTGGCGGCGCTCACCGTGTACGACATGGTCAAGGGCATCGAGCGCGGTGCCGAGATCACCTCGGTGACGCTGCTGGAGAAGTCCGGCGGCCGCTCGGGCCACTGGCGCCGCTGAGCTCAGGGCTCACCCGACGTGAGCCCTGAGCGCCGCACTGAGCGGCCGCGCGCGTTGCGGCCTGGCATGCTCCGCGTCAGATGAAAGCCGCCATCCTCACCGTCTCGACCTCGGTCGCCGCCGGCCAGACAGAGGATCTGTCCGGGGCCGCGCTGGCGCAGCACGCCCAGGCCGCCGGCGCCGACGTCGTCGCCCGCGACGTGCTCCCCGACGACCGGGCGGCGATCGAGGACTGGCTGCGCCGCCAGGCGGCCGCCGGCGCCTCGCTCATCTTCACCACCGGCGGGACCGGGTTCACCGACGACGACGTCACCCCCGAGGCGACGCTGGCGGTGATCGATCGTTCCGCGCCCGGCTTCGCCGAGGCGATGCGGGCCGAGGCGCTCCGCCACACGCCGATGGGCATCCTCACTCGCGGCGTGTCCGGGCTCATCGGCCGCTCGCTGGTGGTCAACTTCCCCGGCAATCCCAAGGCCATCGGCGAGCTGTTTCCGGTCATCGCCCCGACTCTGGGCCACGTCGTGGCGACGCTGCAGCGTGAGCGTGGTAGCGCAACCCCCGGCCATTGAGCTGCGCGGGCTCGCGCGCTACTTCGGCGAGCGGACCGCGCTGCGAGACGTGTCGGTCAGTCTGCCCGCCGGTGCGACGCTGGCCGTGCTCGGCCGCAACGGCGCCGGGAAATCGACCCTGCTGCGGATCCTGGCATCGCTGCTGCGTCCGCACGCCGGCGACGTGGTGGTGTTCGGCGAGCCGCTGCCTCGTCGCGGGTTCGCGGTCCGGGGCCGGCTCGGCCTGCTCAGCCACGAGCCCCTGCTGTACCGCGAGCTGACCGGTCGCGAGAACCTCGAGTACCACGCCCGGCTGCACCGGGTGGCTCTGGACCGGGTCCAGGAGGTGCTGGTCGCGGTCGGAATGGAGCGCCGCGCCGGCGATCCGGTGCGCCTCCTGTCCCGGGGAATGGTGCAGCGCCTGGCCGTCGCGCGCGCGGTCCTGCACGCCCCGGCGCTCCTGCTGCTCGACGAGCCGCGGGCCAACCTCGACCCCGCGGCCAGCGCGCTGGTCGAGCCGCTGATCGGACGGGCGAGCGGCTGCACGCGGGTGCTGACGAGCCATGACCCCGCGGCGGCGCTGGCCGAGGCCGATCTCGTGCTCGCGCT